>LOES01000086.1 GCA_001515955.1 Clostridia bacterium BRH_c25
AATTGCTTATATGCTTAGCTGCGAATTGGATAAGAATGTCACAATTGTAGAGCTTATGCCCCACTTGATGAAAAAAAGCTGTACTTCAAACCGGGGTTATATGCTTCATCATCTGGAGAAAGCAGGGGTCAGAATCATGAATTGCACCTCCCTCAAGAAAATCAATACAGATTCGGTTGTATTGGAGCAGAATACCTCCAATTCCGTACCGGATCCATATGTGACATGGAAACCGGTATTGCCGGACAATGTAGTAAATCCTTTTCAGAAAGCAATTGACAGACGCATGGAAGTTGTAGAGATAAAAGCGGAGCTGGTTATAATCTGCATCGGCTCCGGTCCGGAGAACAAGCTTTACTCAGAATGTGTCAGTAACCGGACTGCTCCGGAAATTCATTGCATAGGAGACTCCTTCACAGTTGGAAGAGTCCTTGAAGCAGTCAAGGCCGGCTATGCATTGGGAGTAAATATATAATTTGTTTGTTTAAAACCTTTACTTAATAGTTTATAATATAAACGTTATGCAAATATAAGCAATATATAGGTGAAAATATGAAAGAAAAGCTAGAACATCATAAGACAGCCGGAACAAAAGTAAAATACCACAAGAGTACCTTTGATAATATAGCCGAAGACAGGCAGCAGCTTGTTTTAAATGTCGCTATTTCTGAGTTTGCCGCAAATGGCTATAATGCTGCAAATATAAATGTTATCGCCAAAAAAGCGGGAATAAGCATAGGCTCCATGTACAGCTACTTTGAATCCAAGGAAGCACTTTTTCTGACTATCATCGACAAGGGGTTTCACCTGCTTGAAGATGCCCTGCAGGAAGCTTCCGGACAGACTGATGATATATTTGAGCTGTTTGAAAAGCTGTTAAGAGCGTCAAGGTATTACGCGACAAGATATCCTGAGCTTAATCAGATCTATCTGGATATGACCACCCAGGGACTCTCAAGCTTGTCAAGCAAGCTTTCCAAGCAGATGGAATCAATTACTGCCAGGCTATACTGTGATTTTATCGAAAAAGCAAAAGCTAAAGGATCGGTGAGTAAGGAAATAGATGAAAAGCTGGTATCCTTTTGCCTGGATAACCTTATAATCATGTTCCAGTTCTCTTTTACTTCCGATTATTACAAGGAGCGTATGAAAATATTCCTGGGCCCCGAGGCTGTCGATGATGAAGAAAGAATAGTTCAAGGCGTTATGGGCTTTATAAGAAAAGCACTGGCAAAATAGTTATATTCAAAGCTGCACCCTCCCTTATGCTTCAATGAGAGTTCAGCTTTGAATATTTTTTGAGGTAAACAAGTCTCATAAGCTTACATTCCATAAAGTTAATCGGCTTTGCATTCTCAAACAAAGCTGCTGCTATAAGAGCCTTGCAATTCTTCTCCAGCACCATGGCTGTTGCAGCAGCATCGCCCTTGGAGCTGCCGCAGCATATTGCCCCGTAATTATGTATGAAGACGGCTGAAGCACCGTTTAGTGCTGCGGCGATTTTTGCAGCATCATTTTCAACAGTTTTCACTGAAGTTCCCACAATCTGGGCGAAATCGTCAAGAAACGGCCAGCTTGTGATATTTGCACAAGATACAGCTGCAGTATCGGGAGCAACTGAGTGAATAATGTAATTTATATTCCTGTGCTTTTCATATATTGCTTTGTAAAGCTTCACTTCCCCTGGCAGTGCATCGTTCAAAGAATTATTTCTTACTTCAATTACGTCCCCATTATCAGTGTAAAGACTGAAGCCCTTTTCAGTCCGCTTGCTTTCACAATAAGGACTCATATTACAATCACTATTCTTCTCTACCATTCCAGTAATACGCGAAAGGGCAAAGCTTCTCATCTCTGATGCATCAAAACCGGTACGTTGGCTTATTCTCAAGTATTGCCGGATTAGAAAGTCTTCGCAGGCGTTTTCAAGCTCTGAAGCAACCAGGAATGCTTCCTCATAACTCTTCCCATAACAAAGAGCTCCATGATTCCGCATGATAACTGCCTTTCCTTCAGAGCGTGCTACTGCGGCTGCAACACTGTTCCGCAGCTTTTTAGTTCCCGGCAAGGCGTATGACGCGCAGAGCACCTCATCACCAAGGCATTCCGCACCAATGGCATTGCTTATTGATAATATCCCGGAAGCACTTACTGCAGATGCATTTTTCTGATGTGTGTGTATAACAAAGTTTATTTCAGGACGCAGCTTGTAAACCTCAGCATGGATTCCTTTTTCAGATGAGGGCTTGATATTCCCTATGTAACTGCAATCCTCAATTTCTACTCTGACTATTTCATCAGGGGTCAGTGACAGATAATCCCTTCCCCTTGGAGTTATGACAAAGCAGCTGTCATCAATACGACAGCTCACATTTCCCCAGGTGCGTGAGATAAGCCCTGACTCCACAAGCCTTCTGCCTGCCTGTACAACTAGTTTCTTTGCCTCATCAATAGTCATAAGCACCTCCGTTTTACTCTTTTACAACTATATTACCGAATATGTTATCAAATTTCAGAAGCACATCGTCAATCATCTCTCCAGTATAAGCAGCGCTGGTATAGAGTCTGCTGCCGGCAACAGTCACTATTCCCTCAGCCATATACACTGCACCCATGTGCTCCATTTCTTTCTTTCGCTCTGAGGTTTCCGCAAGAACCTTTGGAATCTGCCATGGCCTTGACCAGTCAATTGAATAATGCATGGTTCCGACAGTCTCCAGATGGCAGATTGATCCTTGATTGAATGCCACAAAAGGCAGATTGTATTTTTTTATAAGCTGCTGCAAGCCTGCAATAAGTTTATCACCCATTTGCCCCGCTTTTTGTGCTGCATTAGTTCTCTCAATTTCACACAATGTATAATATCCGGCAACGCAGCTAAGTGGATTTGCTGCCATGGTGCCTCCTACAAGTGCCTTTTTATGCTTGCCACCTGACCCTATACCTGCCGCCAGCAATTTCATATAGTCTCTCTTGCCTCCAAGCCCTCCTGCCCCCGGATATCCCCCCGCAATCACCTTTCCAAACACAGTCAAGTCAGGAGAAACACCAAAATACCCCTGTGCTCCTTCCATACCCAATCTGAATCCGGTTACAACCTCGTCGAATATGAAGAGTGCTCCATATTTCCGGCAGAGTACCTCGACTTCTTTATTAAAATCCTTGTCCAGAGGTCTTGTACCGCTCTCCGGACCAACAGGCTCAATAAGCACAGCGGCAGTACCGCCGTGGAAGCTATTAAATCTCAGCTTCCTTTCAAGGTCCTTCAAATCATTGGGGAAGAATTCCTGTGTATTCTTGAAGCAGAAGCGCGGAACCCCGTGAGCCTGAGTCCATTTAGAACCTGGGATACGTATTCCGTAAGCAAGCTGGTCGCTCCATCCGTGATAGGCTCCCCCCATCTTAATGATATTCTTCTTCCCGGTAGCAAGGCGTGCAACTCTTATAGCCGCCATGCAGGCTTCAGTACCCGAACCCAGCATCCTGAACATTTCAACCGCTTGCATATTTTCTTTGATTTTCAATCCAAGCTTATATTCATATTCATGAAAGAGTCCTGTGGATGGACCGCAATCATTTAATAAGTCTATTACCTTGCTGCGCACCTCAA
The DNA here is from genome assembly GCA_001515955.1 of Clostridia bacterium BRH_c25. The sequence goes on from LOES01000086.1 coordinate 3,611, forward strand.
CGGGGTTGCTGCCCAATACCGTCGGACCTCCTGCCTGTAGAAAATCATAATATCGGTTTCCGTCGATATCAAAGAGGTATGCACCCTCCGCTTTAGTAAACACCAGGGGAAAAGGATAGTTGAAGGCAAGGTTGTGCTGCACTCCTCCTGGGATTACACTTCTGGCGTCTTCTATCATTTCCTTGGATTTTGTGCATTTCTTTTCATAGTAATCTTCAACATATTTTTTCAAAACCTCAGGCTTAATTGTATGAATCGGCCTTTTAATAAGCTCATCAAGCTGCTTCACCACTTCAGCAGCATCAGGATACTCAGAAATCGCAAACCGGTTATCCATATATATTCAACCTCCTCTTAAATGGTAGAGTGAGTGAACGTTCACTCTTTTATTTTAGTATAGCATTCCCCTGGAAATAGTCAACAATTATATGTTTTGCAATAAACATTCTGCATTGAAATTCAAATATTGCAAAATCATATTCCTTGATTTCATAGGTTGCACAATTCTTCCTTGAATCTTCTTTATTGCAACCTATATATCATGAATTTTACACAGGTTTGCACAAATGCAATATAATATTGCATAGTTCTGCTAATATGCTATAATTGAGAGTGAATATTCACTCACTTGTAAATTGAGGATAAATGAGGTGTTATCTATGAAATATACTGAGTCCTTCGAAAGGATCACTGAAGAAAAAAGAAATAAAATATTTGAGTCGGCAATAACCGAATTTGCAGAGCATGGCTTTGACAGTGCCAATATCAATAAAATAGCTCAAAATGCCGGGGTCAGCATTGGCTCTATGTATAAATACTTCAACAGCAAGGAAGATCTGTTCCTGACTATAATACATTTCGGTGTTGAAGCAACCAAGGCAGTACTGGAAGAAATCATGCGAGGTGAGGGTGATTTGCTTACCAGAATAGAAAAAATTATCAAGGCCATACAATTTCAATCAAGAAGCAATGTCCATCTGACAATGCTGTATAATGAAATGGCTATTGAAAGCCATTCCGACCTTGTCTGGAAAATCGTATCAGATATGGAAGGTGTTACTGCCGGACTGTACTCGTCACTTATAAAGGAAGCCCAGGAGGCCGGCACGGTAAGAAAAGACATTGATGCAAAGTTGTTTGCTTTTTTCCTGGATAACCTTTTTATACTTTTGCAGTTCTCCTATTCCTGTGAATACTATAAAGAGCGCCTTAAGCTGTTTGTAGGCGAAGATGTTTTCGGAAAGGATGAATTGGTCGCCGAACAGCTGTTGAAATTTATAAAGGGAGCATTTTTCCTGATATAACCTGTATTCAAGTAATATTGACAGGGGGTCTGTATATGGGAGCGTATGTTATTGCTTATGATGTCGGAACCACCGGTGTAAAAACCTGCGTATTCGAAATCTCCGATACAATAAAGCTTATAGCCAGTACTGTAGAGGGCTATGAGCTCTATGTACTGGAAAACGGCGGTGCCGAGCAGGAGCCCTATGACTGGTGGAATGCTATGTGCAGTTCAACAAAGCAGATACTCGATGAGAATAGCATCCCTGCTGAAAAAGTAAAGGGAATTTCCTTCTGCTCACAAATGCAGGGACTTGTTCTTGTTGACAAGGAAGGGGAGCCTGTCCGCCGGGCAATGAGCTATATGGACCAAAGGGCTTCGAAGGAGCTGAAGGCGGGAATTTCCAACGGAATTCAGATTGCAGGAGCAAATATACTCAAGCTTATCAGGTCGCTGATGATTACCGGAGCTGTTGCAGCAAGTGTCAAGGATCCTGTCTGGAAATACAGGTGGGTTCTCGGCAATGAACCTGAAAACTTTAAAAAGGTCTATAAATGGCTGGATGTAAAAGAATTTTTGATATGCAAATGTACGGGTGAATTTGTAATGACCCGGGACAGTGCATTTGCCACACTGCTCTACGATACCCGCAAGGGAAAAGAAGGCTTCAGCAAAGAGCTTTGTAAAATGTTCGGAGTAAACATGTCTCATCTCCCTGAAATTGTGCTCTGTACTGATATGGTGGGGCGCATCACCGGTAAAGCTGCAGCCCAGCTGCATTTAAATGAAGGTACTCCTGTATTCGGAGGAGGCGGCGATGCCTCTCTTATTGGTGTAGGTGCAGGCGCAGTTGAGCTTGGAAGCACCCATATATATACCGGTACCTCCGGCTGGGTATCAACTGTCGTTTCACACCAGATTGTCGATACTACCTCCATGATAGCAGCAATAGTCGGTGCGAATCCCCGCTCCTTCAACTACTTTGCCGAACTGGAAACGGCAGGCAAGTGCCTTGAATGGGTGAAGGACCATCTGGCCCTGGATGAAATAGATATATATCTTGAAAAGAAAAAAATTTCAGATTCCCATGAGACCATTTTTACCAGTCTTTATGATTACATGATGCATGCAGTAAAGGATGTACCTGCAGGCAGCAACGGAGTAATCTTTACACCATGGCTCCATGGCAACCGCTGTCCTTTTGAAGACCTCAATGCCCGTGGAATGTTTTTTAATATCAGTCTGGAAACAGGAAAAACCGAGCTGATACACTCGGTTATTGAAGGGATCTGCTATCATTTAAGATGGCAGCTTGAAGCCCAGGAGAAAAAAGTAAGCACCTCCGAAGTAATCCGTTTTGTCGGCGGCGGTGCTTTAGCACCCCTTACCTGTCAGATACTATCGGATATTCTGGGCCGTGATATAGAAACTGTCGAAAGCCCTCAGAATGCCGGAGGCGTTGGTGCAGCATTAGTTGCAGCAGTGGGACTTGGTATTGTTGACAGTATTGATAATGCAAAAGGATTTATCAAGGTCAGCAAACGATACACTCCCAATATAGTTAATAAAACTGTATATGACAAGTATTTCAGTGTGTTCAAATCCCTATACAAGAGCAACAAGCGCAGCTTTACCACTCTTAACAAAATATCTTGATCATTTTATCTTTCATCTTGACTTATGAAAAACACGAGAGTATAATATGAATAATATTTCAAAAGCGTTGACTGAGAAGAAGTAAGAATAGTTAATACCTTAAAGAGAGCTACCGGTTGGTGAGAGGGGCAAGGGAAAGCATTCCGAATACATCTCAATAGCTGCTCACCAAAAGGGCTGGTCCCGAGTAGGCTGATGCCGGCAACCTGCACCCGTTATAGTGCTAAAGTATAACTGCATCATTATGCAAGTACTCGATAAGGTTGGTATCGTGAGGTACCGATAAACTAAGGTGGTAACACGGATATATTCCCGTCCTTTGAAAATTCAGAGGACGGGATTTTTATTATTAAAAACAAATTTAATGAAATTGGAGGAGTAATTAATATGGCTAATATCAGATTTTTCGGTAATGAACAGATACCTCTTGAAATGCACAAGGTGCGCATAGTACAGAAGCTGGAGCTTCCCCCTATAGAGCAGCGTCTTGAAGCTATTGCTGAAGCCGGCAACAACACCTTCCTTCTTAAAAACAGAGATGTATTTATGGATATGCTGACTGACAGCGGTGTAAACGCAATGAGTGACAGACAACAGGCAGCCATGCTTATAGCAGATGACAGTTATGCCGGAAGCGAAACCTTTTTCAGACTTGAGGACAAGCTTAAAGAGATATTCGGTATGGAATTCTTCCTGCCTGCCCATCAGGGAAGGGCATGTGAAAATATTATTTCCCAAGTATTTGTAAAGCCCGGAATGATTGTTCCTATGAACTATCATTTTACAACCACAAAATCCCACATTGTGATGAATGGAGGAATAGTTGAGGAAATCATAACTGATGCCGGTCTTGAGACCACAAGCACCAACCCTTTTAAAGGGAATATGGATATTGACAAGCTCAATGCCCTTATAGATAAACATAGCTCAGACAAAATCGCCTTTGTACGCATGGAAGCCGGAACAAATCTTATTGGTGGTCAGCCCTTCTCCCTGGAGAACCTTAATGAGGTACACAATGTCTGCAGCAAGCATGGGATTCTGCTTGTACTTGATGCAAGTCTGCTAGCTGACAACCTGTACTTTATCAAGAACCGGGAGGAAAAATATAAATCCATGAGCATAAGAGAGATAACTCTTGAATTTGCCTCTCTTTGTGATATAATATATTTTTCTGCCCGCAAACTCGGATGTGCACGAGGCGGCGGCATATGCATCAATGACAAGGGCATTTTTGAAAAGATGCGTGAGCTTATCCCGCTCTATGAAGGTTTTCTTACCTACGGCGGCATGTCTGTAAGAGAGATGGAGGCCATGACTGTCGGACTGGATGAAACAATGGATGAGGATGTTATTAACCAAGGCCCTCAATTTATCGCTTTTATGGTAGATGAGCTGATTAAGAAAGGTGTGCCTGTTGTCACTCCTGCGGGAGGCCTTGGATGTCATGTAAATGCTATGGAGTTTTTGGATCATATTCCGCAAGATCAGTATCCTGCCGGAGCCCTTGCAGCTGCACTTTATATTGCAAGCGGAGTCCGTGGTATGGAACGAGGCACGATGTCAGAGCAGAGGAATCCCGATGGAAGCGAAGTGCTTTCCAATATGGAGCTATTAAGACTTGCTATGCCGCGACGTGTATTTACTCTTTCCCAGGTCAAATATGCAGTTGACCGTATAGTCTGGCTTTATGAAAACCGTAAGCTTATTGAAGGGCTTACCTTTGTGGATGAGCCAAAAATACTGCGTTTCTTCTTCGGAAGGTTAAGGCCTGTATCCACCTGGCAGGAAAAACTGGTTGAAAAATTCAGGCAAGATTTTGGTGACAGCTTGTAATGGTTTATTTGTTTGAATCAAGGGATATGGGTCTCCCCGTATCCCTTTACCCTTGTCTGTTTAGCTATATAGGTTGCACTAAAGAAGGTTCAAGGAAGAATTATGCAACCTATGAAATCAAGG
>LOES01000087.1 GCA_001515955.1 Clostridia bacterium BRH_c25
TATATTATCCACATTTACACTCCAGAGGTTCTTCCTCTTAAGCTTCATTATTCCCTTATCAAATAATCTCACATCGACAGAGTCCTCCGAATACTCATATTCAAGCTGTTTGACGGCTTCTACAGCCAAGAGGTCTACCTTGTCATAATCCCCATGGTTTAATCCGGCAAAAACTCCGTTAATCTTGATAATCTTCATATTTATATATGCATTCCTTCCGGCTGCATCATAGCTCATGCTCCCACCAAACCGCTTCACTAATTGTGAAAGGTTGACATATATGGCTCCCTCCAGCTCCTTTATCTCAATATCCAGAAGACCGGCTATCTCTGCAGTCAGTCCCAATACTTCCTCTGCCGCCTTATAGTTCACATATATTTCTCCCTGCTCTTGCAGAGAATCACAGGTCACCGGACTGTCGTTCAGGAATATTCCAATACCTTGAGATACCGCCATCGGTTTACTAATGGGTCTTATGAATATCTCTTGGATCTTCTTTATTAGTTCTTCAGGAATATCCATTTGTCTAAGCTTCTCCAGCAGCTGTCTGTCACTTGCCTCACCTGTTTTGTAGCTGTCCGGATATATAATCGCAGCTTTTTCCCCGGAATATTTATCCTCAAATACCTCTATCCTGTCATATTTGATCACAACAGGCGTATTCCCACTTACAATGGCATATAACTCCTCTACATCTCTGTTGTACATCCTGATACAGCCTGAAGACGCATAAGTTCCAATAGATTCCGGCTTGTTATTGCCATGAATACCAATGCTTTTTGTGATTCCTATCCATCTTGCCCCAAGAGGATTCTGAGGTCCGGGAGGCGTTACGACATCTCCGTTTATCCAGTATGGATTTTCAGTCTTGTATATCACCCTGTATTCACCTTGGGGAGTGGGAGTGGACCGCTTTCCAACGCATACAGGGTATTCTTTCAGCAGCATTCCATCATCATATAAGCTCAAAGTACGGGAAGGCAGATTGATTTCTATACTCGCTTTACCCGGCTTGCTGTCTGCTGATACCTGACTAAAACAAACAAAAACAATAAGTGCGATTAAAAATGACCTCTTCAAATCCGATTCCTCCTTTTATATAAACCCTAATGGTACATACCCCTGAAACTACCACATTCTGATTATTGACAACTGCCGGAATGCTTATTCACCCAAACCGCGCACAATTTAATATGTATTATCTGATCAGCACAATTATTCGGACTTTCCTTAAAGTCAGACAAAAAAAAGAAAGCCCGGAAAGTCAACGACTTTTCCAGGCTTAGATTATGTCTTTACACTTCTACATTCCTGCTCTTGGTATAAGGGTGAAACAGTGATGTCACCACTTCAAGGTCTCTGTCTATAACTGCTGTGGCATGGTGCAGAAAATCTCTGGCAAGATAATATCTTAAATCAATGAATTTGAATATATAACCGTCTTCCTTCCTTTCACAATCAATATGAAATATTGGAGTGAACTGACTGAAAAATCTGGCTATAGGGGTGTCTATCGCAAGCTTGTACAAGCTTGTATCTATATTCTTCTTAATGTCGATCAGCTTGAACCTTCTGGGGAAAATATTCACTTCCCCAATCACTTTTTCTTCTCCCGTACTTAGTATAAAGTGCCATTTGATAAGCCCAATCATCGAAGGCAATATTCTGAAGTCAACAGTCCTGTATTTACCACCCAGGCTTTCAAAAGCAATGCCTTGTGCCAATTTTTTCATCAAATACCTAAGTACTAAGTAACCGGTAAATATAAGCATTGCCGCGTATGGCGGAATAATGCTTCTTGTATAAGGCAGAATAACACTCAGACATACTATTATAAGCATAGGGTCATAAATAAGAAGAAGGTCAAGGGTTATGCGCTTTTTATTCAAAGGCCACAACACCTGAGCACCATATGAATTGGTTATATCCAAAGCAATATGCGAAAAGCAGCCCATCAGTGTAACCAGAAATACCTTCTCAAGCGCTATATTGCCAAAAATCAACCATAACAGGCCTGTTAAGACGCCCGCATAAATAAACATCATTGGTATGGAGTGAGATATACCTCTATGATTCTTTAAGTATACATAATCACCCTTCAATTGCATAATAATGTCCCCGTCAGGGATAATCGCACCTGCCACGCAGCCTAGTATTACAGGGTTTGAAACGGCTAAAGGCTCACCTGCCAAAACAGCAATGCTCAATCCCACAACCGCGTGTGTAATTGGATCCATCAGACAATTACCCCTCTCAATTTTAGTTTACAAAAAATTATACCATAAAAACATATTCTTTTATAATTGTAATATTTGTCTTGCGATAAACTACAGTACAATATATGTATGTCCGGTACTTTATGTTTACAAATCGAAAGGGCATTTTATCATGAAGTGTCAAATATATGTGTTGATTTTTTATTATTTATATGCTATTATGTTGTACGTGGCTAAAAGCCGGAGTGGCGGAATGGCAGACGCACATGACTCAAAATCATGCGGGAAACCGTGAGGGTTCGAGTCCCTCCTCCGGCACCATATTGTTGAAATCAAAAAGGTTCCAAAGTAAAACTTTGAAACCTTTTTTGTTGTATCTCTGCATTTGCGCAACTTAGACTGCATCCGCTCTTGAGTTAATTTATTTTTATCCAATTTTTCCCTGACTGAATGCATGGAGCCGCATCACTGCGACTCTTCTGTTCTATTCGGATCTATGGTTCTTTTTTCAATCCTTATCTTAGATATTCTTTTGTCATCAACCTCTTCTATCCTGAAATATATATTGCCCATATCCACTTCGTCGCCTACCTCCGGCATTTTGCCTGAGTGGCTGAGAAGCATTCCGCTTATTGTATCGAACTCCTCTTCAGGTATGTTGGTATCCAGAATGTCATTTACATCATCTATATCGAGCATTCCACTGATAATATATGTATTGTCGTCTATCTTTTCATAATCAAGGACAACATCGTCGTATTCATCAAATATGTTCCCTACTATTTCCTCAAGCAAGTCCTCTATTGTAATAAGTCCGGCTGTTCCTCCGTATTCATCAATGACCACAGCGATGTGGGTTTTTGATTTCTGCATTTCCTTGAAAAGCTCATCAATCTTCTTGTATTCGGGCACGAAGTATACCGACCTGATTATACTTTTAAGGGATACTTCCCATTCCATTTTCCTTTTTATCATGCTGAAAAGGTCTTTTACATACAAAATTCCAATGATATTATCGATGGATTCTTCATACACCGGAATTCGTGAGAAGTTCTCCTCCACTATCACATCAAGTATCTCTTCCAGAGAAGCTTCTGAGCTTACTGCGATTATATCAGTTCTGGGAGTCATAACCTCCTTTGCAACTGTATCATCGAATTCAAAAATGCTGTTAATCATCTCTGTCTCAGTTTCCTGGAATATCCCTTTCTCTTCTCCGACATTTATCATTAATCTGATTTCTTCTTCGGTTATCTGATCTCCTGTAGCTGTTACCTGACCTCCCAACAGCTTCACAATGAGATTTGTAGACACAGTGAGAAATTTAACAGCAGGCGAAGTGACCTTGGACAAAAAGTTTATTGGTCCTGCAACTTTAAGTGCAATCTTGTCGGACTGTGAAAGAGCCATCCGTTTTGGAACAAGCTCCCCCAGCACTAAAGTAAACAATGCAATCACGCTGGTTACAACAAATGTGGATATCCATGCAGCTGAGCCTGATATGATCGGAATGTTCAGACCTGCTAATAAGACCGTCAGGCTTTTTGACAATGTCTGAGCCCCTATAGCACTGGCAAGAAATCCGGCAAAGGTAATACCGATTTGAATAGTGGCCAACAGCTTGCTCGGTTCTTCAAGGAACCTGCTTACTAAAATTGCGGCTTTGTTGCCTTCATCAATAAGCGGTTTAATTCTGGTTTGCCTAACTGATACTATAGCCATTTCAGAAGCAGCAAAAAACGCATTCAAACCTATCAATAAGAATATGACCAGCATTTGCGTCCATAAGTCTCCGTCCATTAAAAAAATTCCCCCTATATATCTCGCGAAAAACATTTTATATTCTTTATTCAAGTTTCGCGAAATGTTTTCCTTGATTGTTATTGAATTCGCACAACACCCAATATAATTTCTTTAGTGCGATCAATATGTAAATCATTTGTTAATATTATACTATTTATTCATATATAAGTTCAAATTAAAATATTGACTATTATATCCTGCTACTTCCAGTTTTCCAGCTATATCACCCGCTATTACAGTGTAGCAGGTCCTACTGTTCTTATATAAGGTAATTTATGCTTTAATTGTCGAATTTCCAATATTATGATTTATTTTCAGCATTCCTTAAGGTAGTAATGCACTATATTTGCTGCTGCTATTCTCTTTTTGTGCAAATTATACTTGCCTCCAAAAAAAAGGCCTACTGTTTGTTAAGCCAGCAGGCCTTGCGGTAAATCCATTATGAATACCAAAAGCATAATCACTAGAAAGGTCTTGTCACACTTGCTTTCCACATACAGAATAAATACAATGGCAAGGATTAAAAAGTCTTCCGGACTTAACCTGTTGAGTATGCCCAAAGCTAAACTTTCCATGCCCATTTCATTTCCCTGCCTTGTTCATGAAATTTTCAAAGAATGCAACCAGGTTCATGATCCTAATACAGTCATCAATGCCTTTCTGTCTTTTATCGGATACAAAAGGCTTTACAGAGTTTAAGAGTAGAATCCTTCTGTCATCTTTCACCCCGGCAAACATTTTGTCAAAAAGCAATCCCATCAATGCCTTTTCATCAAAACCCTCCAAGCTGTCTGCCGTAGGTGTCTGTGGTGCTTCCTCATTTATCCGGCTTTCATCCGTTTCCGGTGTTTCCGGTGTTTCCGGTGTTTCCGGTGTTTCCGGCGTTTCCTGTTTTTCCTTTACTTCATTTTTTTTTTGTGAGCCAAGACCCGAAAGGAGCATGCCCATAAGTTGTCTTTTCAGACCATCCATATCATTATTTTTCAACATGTTTACAAGCTGTTCACTGGAACCATCCTGCGATTTGTTATTAGACAGGTATTTGATTATATCTTCTTTTAACCCGTCTATATCCCCCCTATTGATTTTATCCTTTATAGCCGGGTCTATACTGTTGTTCTTACTTATTTCATTTACCAGCATATTCTTAACCTGGTCGGGGGACACATTGTTTACATCTATGCCTCCCAGCTTTTCAGAAACCATTTTCTTTATTTCATTGAGACCGCTGTCAGACACGTTATTATCCTTATTATATGGCATATTGCAACCTCCAATCTTCATTACCCTTATTATTATAATATTCTCTTCACAGTCATTGGTTACAGCCTTTTGACCTGATGCACTCCCAGGAACCCTATGATTACCGTCCCACTTTCATACTATGTACAAACTAGGGTTTTGGTGACAATACTTTGGCACGAAACACAAATACGCTCTTCTCATAGCCCCGTAACCTATTCCAATATCTTTCTATTCTCTGTATAAATTTTGATGGATTAATGTATGTTATAATAAGGATAAAAACTGTGGGAAAAATTCTATAAGGAGGAACAAAATGGTGAAACAGATGTGGAAGCCCGGTACTCTCTTATACCCCGTACCGGCTGTAATGGTATCCTGTAAAAGTACTGAGGGTATAGACAACATAATAACAGTAGCGTGGACAGGTATAGTCTGTTCAGATCCTGCAATGCTTTATGTTTCTATCAGGCCTGAAAGACATTCCTATGAAATGATAAAAAAAACCGGTAACTTCGTGGTAAATATCCCGAACAGAAATTTGGTTTATGCTGTGGATTTCTGCGGTGTAACATCCGGAAGAGATATCAATAAGTTTGAGCACTTGGGTCTCACAGCCCAAAAATCCAACCAGGTTGACGCCCCTTGCATTGGAGAATGTCCGGTGAATCTGGAATGTCGTGTAAAGGATATAATACCCCTGGGTTCCCACGATATGTTCATCGGTGAAATACTTTGCGTAGATGTTGAAGAAGAGTTTTTAGACAAATCAGGAAAGCTGCACCTTAATAAGGCGGATCTGATATGCTATAACCATGGTGAATATAGAGCCCTGGCAGATTCATTGGGTACTTTCGGCTTCTCCGTCAGGAAAAAGCCAAAGCACCGATGATAAGGAAAAGCCTGTAAAGAAAAAAGTAAAGCCATGAATCCACGCTTTACTTTTTCTCTTTCTTATAACGAGCAGGGGCATATATTCTACCTTGATTTGTCATGCCCCGTAAGCGAGTTTCATAAAAGGCTTCCTTGATCGTTAAAATACTTTAATGGGAGCCTTTTTTATACTGAAACTTGTTTTTTATTGCATCATTTATCATATCTGCCTTCTCAAGCAGCAAATCAGACACAATGCTGTACTTTTCTGCAAGCTTCTGCTCTGAGGCTTTAGTATTGCACAGGCGGCAGTAAGTATACTCCAATGCTGCAGCCCATATATTCACATCATCTATTTCGGGCACCTCCGGAAAGGTTGACTTTATGAATTCATACCAGATGTCTTCAACAATCTTCTTATAAGGCCTTTTATAGCAGCTCCGCATCATGGATATTGCCTTATGCTTCACCTCACCCCAGGGCTTTTTCCATTCAGACTCCAGAAAATCCAGGGAATCTATAGTCACATTCTTTATTTCTCCGTCAAAGTTTGCAGAATACGGCTCCTTCGCACCTATGGAATTCAAAAGAAATACTGATTCCATTTTTATATAGTTCTCAACATCATCCCTTAGCATGAACTTTCTTATAGCAGCTTCCGTCTCAATCAACTTGTCATTTTTAATTTTATTGAATATCAGTTTTCTTAAAAAGTATTTGTCAAAATTTATTCCAAAATAGAGTATATCAGCCACATGCTTGTTGTTTGCAAGCTCCGCCCTGCATTCATCAATCTGCATTTCTATGAACTTATATATGAAATCCAGCCTGTTCTTAATTTCTTCCTTGGGCAACTGATATATATAAGGAAGCTTTATGCCTTCATTTTCATCTTCATTTTCCAGCTGTCTTATTGCAGTTTCAATAAAATACTCAGAGAGCATATTTTCATTATCGAGCCCGGAGAGCTTCTCCCAAAGCTTGATGCTTTCCTTGTACTTCCTGCTGTTGTATGCTGCGACTGCAGTAAGATGCACATACATAGGGTTTTCAGAGTCTACAGCCAAAAGCTTCTTAAAGGTCTTGCACGCCTCTGTATGCTTCCCCAAGCTGCCATATGTATCCCCTATCTTATACAGGTAATCCTCATTGTCAGTGCGGATTTTATTTATTATCCTTATCTGCTTTTCAACCCAGCTGGTCGAGCCCTGCTTATTGTAGAATATTGCCAGGTTACAATTTGCATGCACATTGGATTCCTCATATACAAGCACCTCTCTGGCAAGCTCTATGGCTTTGTCCAGACTTCCCAGATAATAGTAAGCCAGTGAAAGGTTGTTCCTTGCCGGTACGGCATTGGGAAGCAGCTGCACCACCGTCTCAAATTTCTGGGTAGCTTTCTCATACTCCCGTTTTTCCAGATGATCAATTGCTTCTTCCTCAATTTTATATATTTTTTCAAGCTCATCGTCATCCAGATTATTATTGGCATCCTTTATCATTGTGAGCATTTCCAGCAGCTCTTCCGCCTCCTCGGAAAACTCCCCCTCAGGGTCTTTTTCCAGGTAAAGACTGAAATACTCAGAGGATTTCTTTATTTTCTGCATTTGAAGATAATTGCATCCCAGTCCGAAATAGCATTCAAGATAATCCGGATCAAGGTTTTTTACTATATTGACCAACACCTCGGTAGAACGGTCAATATCCCCCAATTCTGCCAGCAGACCGGCATAGTTGAACTGTATGAAGCTGTCATGGGGTTTTAGCTCAACAGCTTTTTCAACATATCTTAAAGCGGTCTTCATCTTGCCTTTTTGGATATATTTATATCCAAGGTCAAAATAAAACTCCGCTCCTCTTTCAAAGGTCACGACTTTTTTACTCATATTCTCATCACCAACTTTATTGCAAAATAGTAGCTAGTATTTCATAGGCCCCGGCAGCACTACCTTGAAAAGATCCCTTTTCTCGTTATTCATAAACTTGACACCTCCGTGCTGCTTAAAAGCTTCATATATTCTTTTTATCCCTGTTCCTGTCTTAAGAAATCTTCTCTTGTTGTCCAGTATCAGAAGCCTTTGATACAGCCATTGATTCCTTCTGCAAGGATTGTATTCCTCCACCAGTCCGGATATGTCATCGTCACTACAGGTAACGCCCGGATTGCTTATTTCTATTCTGCTATTCTCTATCAATATGACGATTTCTCTTCCCAGAGAAAAGTAATCTCTATGCACAGCAGCATTAGCTACAGCTTCAACAACAGCAGATATGGGATATTCCTCATTGACCTTTGCTATTTTCAACACCAGGTAATTCTCAATTTCATCCAGCATTCTTGTTATAGAGCCGGAGAAATATTTTACTTCATTAGCTGAACATTTATTTATTAGTCTTACTCCGGTGTGAGGAAGATACAACTGTGGATGATACCCGAAAGCCAGCAGTCCGCCAACAGTCGGATGATATCCGCTATTATCCTCGTCTCTTCCTATTATACCAATTCCCTCAAGAAGTGTGTAATAATCTTCATTTGTACTGGTAAGGCCTGTTTTAGAAATGTAGTCATTCACTATTGTCTCATCAAGTTCTTTTAACTCCACTCTGTTCAGCACTATTCTTTCATGCTGGATCATTCCCGACTCCTGCAGCATGCCGGCTATCTCCTCGCGCCTTGCTATGTCGGTAGTAGAACCTCTTCTTATGTAAAATATTCCGGTCTGCCTTATCTGATGCGGTTTCTGACTGCTCTTGTATATTGTCAGAACGGCAATCTGCCTGCCCTCTATATGGATGATTTCAAGCTTTACTGATACCGGCGGATCACATCTCTGGCTTATTATCTGCTGTATCTGCTCTTCGGTATATGGCTTTCCCTCTATTCCCAATATTCTTTTTGTTCCATCCTCTATCCCGAAAATTATATAGCCCCTTCCACCTTTTGAATTGGCTATTGCTGCAACATCCTTAGCCAGTTCTTTTTTTCCACTTTCGGTCTTTAAGGAAAGCATGGCCTTAAAATCCAGCTTGGTGCCTTCCGGCTTCTGTAGAAGGGTATACAGCTTTTGCCTATCCAAACAATTCACTCCCTTTATCAGATGCGAGACTAAGCTAAGCTTCGAAGCTCGCATCTCGTATCTAGCATCTCGTATCTAATTTATATATATAGTTTAACATAACATGGGAAATTATCAAAACAAAAAGCCGGGCATATATGTGTTATTCACATATATGCCCAGCTTTTATACACATATTATCTTATAATTATATTCGTCACGTTTCCTTTTAATCCGGAATCGTCGTTTTTCAAATACGTGATGCTGTATTCCAATGACTGATACAATGCATACCCGTAATCGTTAATATTATTGATTGCTTCAGTCTTGTACCTTCCTTTTTTATCATCCTGGTTCAAATTCGCCAATATTCTTCTGATTAAATTCATACTACTACCTCCTCTGTCTGATTTCCCGGCTGTGATATACTTAACAAATCCACCTGTTTCTGTAATGCTCATTTGATGAGCACCCCCTTTCATAAGCTGTAAGCATAGGTGATATATAAAAAAAAGCCATGGGTATACCCATGACTTTTAAAAAACGTCTTAAAAGATGACTTCTATGCATTTATATATAAATATAAAAGTCACGGGTTCTATGGCCCGTGACTCCTAAATAAGCTATATACTATTTATCAAATCTCAGGCCGTAATATACGATTTTGGGCGTGCTGATACTGCATGCAAAAAAATCTGCACCGCTTACTGCAATGTTAATTGTCATAACAAAGTTCCTATTCATATTAACGACCCCCTTATCCATGATTTTCATATTGATATATATTTTTTATACTTGATAACTATACCACCAAATTACCAATTTTACAATACTTCCAAATATTACAATTCTGTAACAAGAGATAAATCCTATTTACAGTTCGTTTCTATGCTTCATTAGATTTATCCCACAGCCTATTTCCTCTTTAGGATACTTATATCCGTGTTCAAACACCTCATATAATACGTTGGCAGGATCATCATTATCCTTCTTCTTTTCAGGTTTGTGCTTAGCTCTCTTACTGCGGGAGTTAAGCTTCGAGAATATTTTCCTGACTAAATTCATACAACTGCCTCCCTTATACCCAAGCTCATATAAGGAACGCATACAATGCGTTCCCTACAGCCCTCAAGCCTGTAGGGGCGATTCATGAATCGCCCCTACCTCGAAACCCCGTAACCAGTTACTTCTTTATATTGTTCTTATATGCATATATGGCTGCCTGTGTTCTGTCACTGACGTTTATTTTCCTGAATATATTGGAAACATGGTTCTTTACTGTCTTTTCACTTATAAAAAGCCTCTCTGCAATATCTTTATTGTTCAACCCATCTGCTATAAGGGCAATTACCTCATACTCCCTCTGGGTCAGCTCATTTTCACTCTTGATTCTTGCTCCTCTGGGCCTGTTGAATTCCTTTATAAGATCAGCAGCCAGCTTCGGCTGTATGTACGACTCACCAATATATGCATCTCTTATAGCCTTGAAGAAACTGGCCGAATCGGAATCTTTAAGTATATACCCCGAAGCTCCTATCTGCATTGTCTCTAAAAGGTATTCCCTGTCCTCGTGTATTGTAAGTATTACAACTCTTGTGTCTATACCATCTTCCTTAAGCTTCTTCAGTGCTTTTATACCGTTCATTATAGGC
Organism: Clostridia bacterium BRH_c25; assembly: GCA_001515955.1. Next base: position 10,843 of record LOES01000087.1, read on the forward strand.
ATGTTTATATCCAGAAGCAGTACATCAGGCTTAAGCTCTTTAACCCTTTCTATTGTTTCAACTCCGTTGGAAGCCTGTCCTATAACTTCAAAGTCATTCTCCAACTCCAGGAGCTGTTTGAGTCCTTCCCTGACTATGGAGTGGTCGTCTGCGATCAGTATGCGTATCTTACCCACATTATCCCTCCTCATTTATATCTAAAAGTAAGCTCACAAATATTTTGGTACCCTTGCCTTTGGCCGTTTTTAAGTCAAACTTCCCATTCAAAAGTTCGACCCTTTCTTTCATACTAAGCAAGCCATATCCCGAATCTTCCTGTTTAGCTGCCTTAATCATGCTCTTGTCAAAACCCTTTCCATCATCACTTATAAGAAGGTTCACCTGCTCATTGGTAAATTCAACTCTGATACTCACGTTCCCTGCGCAAGAATGCTTCTTAATATTGGTCAATGCCTCCTGTACGATTCTGAACGCGGCAAGTTCAACTACCGGCTTTAATGGCTTCGGGTTTCCAAAAACCAGGAAGTCAACTAATATATTATTTTCTTCAACATAGTTTGAAATATATCTTTGAAGGGTAGGAACCAGTCCCAGATCATCCAGGGACATAGGCCTCAAATTATAAATGATCTTTCTTACATCACTGAGACTGGAGCGAAGAAAACCTTTGAGACTGCTAAGCTCCTCCTTTGCTTTATCCTTATCTATATCTATAAGCTTTTCACACAGTTCAGTCTTAATAACAAGGTTGGCAATGAGCTGTGCAGGACCGTCATGTATCTCCCTTGCAACCCTCTTTCTTTCATCCTCCTGTGCTTTTATTATTTTTATTCCCAGGTATTGCTTCTGCTTTATATCCTCCAGTTTAATCGAAAGATCCTGAAGCTCGCCGCTCAAATAGCCCATAGCGACACCTACCTTGGAAACAAGAGCTTCGGCTTTTTGTGCAGTGTCTTTGGCAATTTTAAGCCTTCTCTCCAGATCGCCCCTGCGCTGTATAAGCAGCTGCTCCTCTGCCTTTTTTGTTATCAGCTCCACCTGAAGGTCCTTTGCCTTATCATAGGCTCTCTTTATGTCCTCTTCCTTGTATTCCTTTATATTCTTACTCACTATCATAAGCCGGTACCTGCATTCCTTGTCCAGCTTCTCCAGATTATCGACCTGACTGATTAAGCTTGAAGCAAGCGTTCTTATACTCTCCAGCTCCTTCTCTACCAGCCGGCATTCATTACGGGCACTCTCAGCTATGCTGAATATTTCACTTCTGCTTTTTTCAATTATGTCTACAGTACTTTTGATTATCTGATTTAATCTGTCAATAACAAACACCCCTTGCTTAGCTTATAATCATTCAGTATTGCGATAAAAGTCTTGCCTTTGAGATTCCTATATTACTATTATCGCTGAATAATCCGGCATTGTTAATAAAAAGAATACCAAATGCATGTATTATACGTTGAATTGCAAAGTTCCTGCACAAATTTAACGTTGACCCTTAAAGCTGATACACTTTATATACGCATATTATACTATTATACAGTTAGATTGTTAATAGCTGGTTTCTCATAATTATTCATCTTTCTTTCTATTTCGCCTTTTAGTCCATAGTAGCAAAAGAAAAAAGTGCGGTTTATCTGCCGCACTTTAAAGCGAATTTACTACATGGTGGCAAGCTGTCTCTGTTCCTGTTCACTAAGCAAAAAACTTAAATCGAGTATTATGAGCAGTCTGTCCCCTTGTTTCCCTATGCCTGTTATATATTTTCTTTCAACTCCTGCAATTATCTCAGGGGTCTCCTGTATATCAGCCTCATCCAATGTAAGCACTTCTGATGCATCATCGACTATGAAGGCTATCTGCTTGTCCCCAAAATTGATTACAATAGTCCTGGTATTTTCATTTATTTCCTGTCCTGATATATTGAACCTTTTTTTCAAGCTTATAACTGGAATAACACTGCCTCTAAGGTTCATTACTCCTTCTACAAATACAGGTGTATTGGGCACTTTAACCGGTTCTTCATAGGGTCCTATTTCCTGAACCTGCATTATATTAACACCATATTCTTCCTTGCCAAGCTTAAAAACGACAAATTGCAATTCAGCCATAAAAATCCCTCCTATAGCTAATTATACCATGAAAACCTATTTTGTGAATAATTATTACAAATTTTAATGTTTTTTGCAGCCACAATTGCCATCATGGTGCTCATTCCCACAATCATGCCCGTCTTCGACAAATTTTATCGAGTCAAGCTGGTTTCTTACCTGACCTTTTATATATTCAATATATTTCTTCCTGAGCTCCTGCTGTTCCAGCGTTTCTTCCTCAGTCAGACCATCCTGCCGGGACTTTTTTGCCAGATGGTTTATCCTGTCTATCATTTCCTTGGTTATCATATTGTACCTATCCTATCCTTGAGTTTACTATATCAAGTATTTCATTATGAAGCTTGCGGCCTTCAACGGATAGCTTTCTGCATTTCTCATAAGCCTCTGTTCTGACAGCTTCATCCGAAATTCCAGGAAGATTGATATTTACATTCAATATTGCTCCTTCCATTCCTGAAAGTGCCAACAAAGCCCCTACCCCTACATCAGATACGGCATTTCTATTTCCGTATCTGGCAATAGTGCGTTGGTTGTTAAGCAGGCCAAAACAACTTTCTGCAGTCTTCAGAGGAACCTGCAGTGCATATAGGCTTGCTTCCTGCATTTTCTCCCCCCGTATCTGCTTTTGCTCCTCTGTGTCCTTTGGAAGCTTCATTGCTTCCATAAACTTGTTGAAGGCTTTGGTATCCTCGTCAACCAGCCCTGTAAGCTCATCCTTAAGTGCTTTTACATTGTCGAACTCCTTCATGAACTGTGCTTTTATCTGTTCATCCAAGCCTTCATAGGTTTTCTTCCCGCTGGAAAGATTCACCACCATCATTGTAAGTGCTGCACCCAAAACCCCGGACAATGCCGCTGTACTTCCACCGCCTGGGGCAGGCTCGCTGCTCGCCAGTACGTCACTGTAATCCCTTAAAGTCATATTCATTAACAAACTCATAAATTCACCTCTCTATATATTTATTCTTCCGTTTTCTACAACTGTTTTCCCGTCCTTGATGACGGTATGTACATGGTTTATACCGAAATGGTATACGATATATTCAAGATTTGGGGCATCAAAAATTACTATATCAGCTTTTTTGCCCACTTCCAGGCTTCCGATCTCCCCTGCTCTGTCCACCCCATATGCTGCATTTAAAGTCATCCCCTTTATTATCTCCTCCGGAGTCATCTTCATTCCATAACAAGCAAAGGTCATTATTGACTGCAGGTTTTCCGTGGGGCATGTGCCCGGATTGTAGTCAGTTGCAATTGCTACCCTGACGCCCTTCTCCATCATTTTCCTGGCCTGGGCATACTTTCCCAGCATAAGGTAGAAGGAGGTTCCCGGAAGCAGTACCGCCGTAACCCCCGCTTCAGCCATTGCAGCTATCCCCTCATCTGATGCAGCAAGCAGATGCTCTGCTGATACTGCACCCATTTTGCCTGCAAGCTCTGCACCCTGGAGAGGAATAATCTCGTCTGCATGTATCTTCAGCTTGAAGCCTTGCTCTTTACCCTTCTGCATTATGACCTCGGACTCCTCCGGCGAGAATACACCCTCCTCACAGAATACATCTATGAACTCGGCAAGATTGCTCTTCTTGACAAAAGGCATCACATTTTCACATATAAAGTCAATATAGCCTTGGGTATTCCCCTTGAATTCCTCAGGTATCGCGTGGGCTCCCATGTAGGTGGAAACTATGTCGACGGGGTGGGAGGCATTTAGCTCGGAAGCCACCTCCAGACATTTTATTTCAGTATCAAAATCCAGTCCGTAGCCGCTCTTGGCTTCTACAGTAGTAGTCCCGTGCAGCAGCATCTCGTTCAGACTCTTTTCCGCTTTTGCTTTGAGCTCCTCCTTGGAAGCTCCCCTGGTGTTTCTAACGGTGCTTAATATTCCTCCGCCCATTTTCAGTATCTCCAGGTAAGGCACCCCTTTGAGCTTAAGGGGCAGCTCCTTTTCTCTGGAGCCCCCATGAACAAGATGGGTATGGGCATCAATAAGCCCCGGAGTTACTGTTTTCCCAGCCGCATCAATTACTTTTGTCTCCGGGCCTTCCATTTCCCTGGGAGCATTCCCTTCTCCCACTGCGATTATCCTTCCGTCCTTAATTGCCAAATAACCGTTTTCAATTACTCCTGCACCTTCTCCCTCGGTACAGGCAGCTATTATTGAAGCATTTATTATCAAATCAGCCTTCATACATTTCACCTTCTTTATGTGCTTTATTCCAGTTCTCCAACTGCGCTTTCTACTGCTTTTACGAATGCTTCGGATTTAATCATTCCATCCAATTTATTCATATCAGTATACATTATCCTATCTTCGTCTACAGGAGTCACTTCTTTTCTTATTACCTTATATGCTTCCGAAGTGCCGGCTCCAAGCTTCACATCTCCCCTGAAGCTTATTGCCTGTGCTGCTGCAAAGGCCTCGATTCCCAATACCTTCTGCACATTGTCCAATATGGCTCTAGCCTTTCTCGCCGCGGTAGTTCCCATGCTTACATGGTCTTCCTGATTGGCAGAGGAAGGAATGGAGTCTACGCTTGCCGGATGTGCCAGTATCTTGTTTTCTGAAACAATGGAAGCCGCCGCATACTGAGTTATCATAAATCCGGAGTTCAATCCGCCTTTTCTGGTGAGAAATGCAGGAAGATCATTAAGCTGCGGATTTACCAGCCTCTCCAATCGTCTTTCGGAAACATTTGCAAGCTCGGAAACTGCTATACCCAGGAAATCCATAGCAAGAGCTATCGGCTGTCCATGGAAGTTACCACCGGATATTACCTGGTCCTCATCGGCAAATACAATTGGATTGTCAGTTACTGCATTCAATTCTATAGTTGTCTTTTCCACCACATACTGTATTGCATCTCTGCTGGCTCCATGTATCTGGGGTATGCACCTTAGTGTATATGCATCCTGCACCCTTATCTGCCCCTGTGATGTTGTCAGTTCACTTCCGGAAACCAGTCTCAGCATATTTCTTGCAGCTGCCATCTGTCCGCTCTGACCTCTTACTTCGTGCACCTTTTTATCAAAGGCAGTTGTTATCCCTTTAAGAGCTTCCAGTGTCATAGCAGCTATTATATCAGCATTTTTCAGAAGATTTACAGCATCATGTGCAGCAATTGCACCTATGGCTGTCATTACCGGAGTACCGTTAATAAGTGCAAGACCTTCCTTGGAAGTCAGCTCTACCACCTTGATACCGGCTTTATCCATAGCCTCTTTCCCCGACATCTTCACTCCCTGATAAGTTGCCTCTCCTTCGCCCAACATAACAAGAACCATGTTGGCAAGAGGCGCAAGATCACCACTGGATCCCAGGGAACCTTTTTCAGGAATTATCGGATGTACTTCCTTATTAAGCATTTCAATCAATGTGTTTACCGTTTCAAGCCTTATCCCCGAAAAGCCCTTGGCAAGTGCGTTAATTCTTAAAAGCATTATTCCTCGTACAACCTCTTCCGCCAATGGTTCTCCCATTGAGCATGCATGGCTTACAATAAGATTCCGCTGCAATGCCTTGGTGTCTTCCTTGGATATGAATACATCACTGAACTTCCCAAAGCCTGTAGTAATTCCATATACTACGGCTCCCTTATCCACAAGATCGTCAACGTATTTCCTTGACTTCTTTATCTTGCTTACTGCCTGTTCCGACAATTCGATTTTTTGATTGCTTCTGGCAACAGCAATTACGTCTTTTATGGTCAGGTGCTCGCCATCAATCAACAAATGCCCCATTTTAGAATACACTCCTTATTTATTAGATTAGTGCATATTATACACTTTATCAGTTTTGCATAAACAGATCGTCAAAAAATTTTGTACTCCTGCCAAATATATTTTATCAGAATTGTATTGCCAAAGTAAACAAAAAAGGCTTTTTGGGTAGCTTCTAAGTGTCTAAATGTAAAAAAAGTCTGGTAACCAGAACAAGCATAGCTGAATAATATGTATTACTCGATTTTTTTGAGGAAAGGAAACATTGAAATGACAATTCCCATAGGCTTTAGTAAAGGCTTGGCATTATTCCTTGCGAACTGCTGTCTCCAGGCTTATAACCAATTCAGCTTCAAAGGGATTTTCAATATACCCCCCGGCTACTCTCTTGTTGCTTCCATAATGGCCGCTCCAGCCAAGACTCTTGACGTATACGGCTTTATTATTGAATCTTCGGACAGTATAGTGATCTCCTTCAGAGGCAGCAGGTCCAATCCTGACTGGATCGCAGATGCGGCAATATTGCAGACTTATTTTCCCTACACCCGCATAAAGCTTAAAATCCATTCAGGGTTTGCGGCTGTATACAACACTTGCAGGCAGCAGATTATGAACATATTAAACACTCTGAAAAGCTCAAAGCAGCTTTTCATTACAGGCCACAGTCTTGGGGGCGCCCTTTCTGTGCTTTGTGCTCTGGATACAGCTGCCAATACGGATTATAAGGACCCTGTCGTATATAGCTTCGGGAGCCCCAGAGCAGGTAATCCCAAGTTTGTGCAGGCCTACAATGAAATTATCAACAACAATGTAAGAATAGTGAACACAAACGATATAGTTCCCCTGCTGCCTCCGGCTGTAGTACATCCACCCCTCTCCAATGAGCTTCTTTACTATAGGCATGTGAAAGGTTTGGTTACAATTACAGTACAGACCGGCAGCATAACAGGAAATCACATTGTGGAGAACTATATGGATGGGATAAGGATAATGGATTAGGGTATTCCTTTGAAGTATAAGGTTACGAGGTTACGGGGTTCCGTGGGATGGTTATGCGTTTCGGGTGAAAACCCGGCCCTACACGCCTTTTTTGCTTCGCCTGCTGTGCCTGCCGGTGCTCCTTTTTCCTTCTGGCCTACCGCTCATATTCCTGGTCGATTTTATCAGGCATTTCTCATTAAAACCTATAAGATCTTCTCTCCCGGCTGCCTTCAGCGCCTTATATACCAGTTCGTAGTTTTTAGGATCCCTATACTGTATTAGTGCTCTCTGCATTGCCTTCTCCCCAGGGTCCTTTGGAACATATACGGGCTTCATGGTTCTAGGATCAAGCTCAGTATAGTACATGCAGGTGGACAGTGTGCCCGGAGTCGGGTAGAACTCCTGTATCTGCTCCGGATTATAGCCCATATCCCTTACATACTCGGCAAGCTCAATTGCGGCTTCAAGATCCGAGCCCGGATGCCCCGACATAAGATAGGGCACAAGATACTGCTCCTTCCGGAGCCGCTTATTCATATCAAAATATTTTTTTACAAATCTGCTGTATATCCCTTTACCGGGTTTGCCCATGTATCTCAGCACCTTGTCAGATACATGCTCGGGTGCTACCTTGAGCTGCCCGCTTATATGGTTCTCACAAAGCTCCCTCAAAAACTCATCATCTTTGTCAGCCAGCATATAGTCATATCGTAGTCCGGAGCGCACAAATACCTTTTTTACTCCAGGCAGGGACCTTAGCCTTCTAAGCAGTGCCACATAATCCTTGTGATCCACCTTGAGGTTCTTGCAGGGTGCCGGATGAAGGCACTGTCTGTTCTTGCACACCCCTTCCCTGAGCTGTTTATCACAGGCTGCGTGTCTGAAGTTGGCTGTCGGCCCCCCCACATCATGTATGTAGCCCTTGAACTCCGGATCCTTCAAAAGCTGTTCCGCCTCTTCCAATATTGACTCATGGCTCCTGCTCTGCACAACCCTGCCCTGGTGGAAATTCAGAGCACAGAAGGAACAGCCCCCAAAGCATCCCCTTTGGGAAATCAGGCTGAATTTTACTTCCTTAAGAGCAGGTATCCCTCCCTGCTTTTCATAAACCGGATGATACTGTCTGGTAAAAGGCAGGCTGTACACATCATCAAGCTCCATCCTTGTCAGAGTGGCAGGAGGCGGATTCTGCACCAGGAATCTTTCCCCGTGGGGCTGTATCAATACACTTCCCGTATGATAGTCCTGCTCCCGATATTGAAACATAAATGCCCGGGCATATTTCCTATTGCTGTTCCTGACCTCCTCGTAGCTTGGTATCACTAACGAATCCTGCACGTTATCAAGCTCTGAAGCTATGTAAGCAGTACCATTTATATAGGTTATGTATTTTATTTCCATGCCTGAATCAAGAGCTTCAGCCACTTGTATTATCGGATTTTCTCCCATCCCATATATCAGAAGGTCTGCCCTGCTGTCAAACAATATTGATCTCCTGACCTGATTGTCCCAAAAGTCATAATGAGCGAATCTCCTAAGGCTGGCTTCAATACCCCCTATTATGATCGGCACATCCTTATAGGCCTCCCTGAGCCTATTGCAATATACAGTAACTGCCCTATCAGGCCTTTTTCCTCTTGCCCCACCGGGGGAATAAAGATCCTCTCTCCTGGGTTTCTTACCCGCTGTATAGTGATTTACCATCGAGTCTATATTACCGGAAGAAACAAGAAAGGCAAGCCTCGGCCTCCCCAAGGCCTTGAAGGCGTCCGCATTTTTCCAGTCAGGCTGTGGAATTATGCCAACCAGATAACCCCTGCTCTCCAGAAGCCTGGTTATTATGGCATGTCCAAAGCTTGGGTGGTCTACATAGGCATCTCCGCTTATATATATGAAGTCAAACTGCTCTATTTCTCTTTTCCGCATATCCTCCTTGGATATGGGAAGAAACTCATCCCTGCTAATCAAAAAATCACATCCGATTATTTATTTAGATACGAGATTCTAGATTCTAGCATTTTACAGAAAAGCCTTCGAAGCCTTGCTTGGGTTCTCGTATCTCGCATCTCGTATCTATCTTAGTCCAAAGGTTGAAATTGGTGTATAAATTCTTTTCCCTTCTGCTTCCTCACTTTTTATCAGGGAGATATCCTTGATTTCAATGGTCCTGAAGCTTCTGAAATCCACTTTTTCTTCCAACTCTTCAAAGGGTATCTTGAGTAATAAATCCTGGGCTATTGTTATATGCGGAGTATAGGTCTTTATTTCCTTCTTCAGGCCCAATCTGTGCATTTCTTCCTCAACATCGGAATACAATGCTCCCAGCTTATCCAACTCTCCTGAGAAACCCAACCAGAGGGCATGGATACTTCCTTTGCCGTCAAAGTACCCTATTTTATCTATATTAAGATGGATTTTCCGGTGCTTTGAAGCGATGCCCTTAAGTGACCTTCCAATGTCCGCAGTTTTGGTTTGCTGGATTTCACCGAGGAATTTAAGTGTCAGATGAAAGTTCCCTACATATTTGAATCTTCCTCTTTCTGAGTTTTCCCGTACAATATGCTGTATCCCTGCGATGCTGTCCTTTATATACCTGCTAAAATCAACCCCGATAAATGTCCTCATGGTCAAACCTCCCTATGATCATTGCTTGCTATAGTTTTTACTCTTTTATCCATGTTCTATCCGCTTTCCCTTGCAGTTATTCCATCATTCCCAGCATTTTTTTAAGCATAATGCCGTTTATTACAGCCTGAGCCCTGGAGGTGCCTCCTGCACCCCCATCCCAAAATATGAAAACATAGAAAAAGTATGCAACCAGACTGCTGCATACTTCTATTGTATAGAGTTTTTATCTTTTTTTCAAATCCGAAGTTCTTAATACTTCATTGTATATTTCATCTTCCGTTTTACCTTGTGCGCTTATTACTGCCGTGCCGGTCATCATATCTTCCATTCCCATGAAATTGGAATCCGCACCTGTGACGACAATAGCATCAAAATTGTTCAAAGCTCTCCGGAACTCTTTGTTGCTGCCATCCAGCACCTCAACCGTGCAATCCCTGCTTTCCAGATAACTTTTTACGTTGTTTAGTGCTTCCTCTATGCCTACCTTCTTCATATTAATACCTCCATAAAAATTTCTTTTCAAAACAATTAAATATTTTTACTTTTTATATATAAATATATTCTCCGCTAAATATTTACTTTTTATTCGACGCTGCTTAATCCTTAATAATAGCACCTTTAACTCCAGTCTCGGATTAGTGCTTCTATAAGCTCTGATAATTTTGGGACTATACATTATGGCAAACTTAGTCTAAAATGGATAATAAGTATCCCGCTAATTAATTTTCCCATATGAAATCCTTCGACCGATAAAATTTGACTCCTTTGCAGATTTCAAACCTGTAAGTTGTAGAGCTGCAGTTTGAAATCTTTGTGTCTATAGATTTTTTAAGCATTAAAAATATAAAGGATGATTCATTTGAAAAAGGCAATGGTGAAAAACAAAAAAAACTATGCTACTTTCATGTTCATTCCCGAAGGTCAGTCTACCGTTAAATCCTACAGGATGCCGGTATGGTTTCCCAGGTTTGTTACCATGTCCATTATCCTGCTTGTTTTAGCATCCGGGGTGTGTTTTTCTGCTTTATCCTCTCTGAGGCTTCAGCATGAAATCAGCAGAGAGGAAATAGGGAAGCTTACAGCTATCAACAGCTCTCAAAAGATTGAAATTGAAAAGCTGCAGAAAAACTCTCAGGAAGTGCAAAAGCAATTGGAAGAAAACTCTCTGATACTGGAAGAGGTTAAGAAAGCTGTAGGTATTACCCCCTCCTCCTCTGATGAAAACATCCAAATCAAGCTTGTTTCTCCGGAGGACAGTTCTCCCATAAGCTTGCTGAAAGAGGGGTCAAGCCCTGATATGACGGCTAATATAGAGAGTATTGAATCTAGCTTTGCATCCCTGGCTGATAAAATTGCAGCCCAGAAGCAGGTAATAAATGAATCCCTGGGCCCAATAAAAAGTCAGCTTGCATATATGATGGCCAAACCATCCATTGTGCCTGTTGCTGCCGCTATAACTGCCGGTTTTGGCTACAGAAAGAACCCTTTTACAAGCAGAGGCAGCGAGTTCCATAAGGGAGTCGACTTTGCGGCCTCCTACGGACAGACAATTGTGGCAACGGGTGATGGTATAGTAATGTTCTCAGGCTGGAATGCAGGCTATGGAAGAATGGTTATAATATCCCACGGCTATGGTATTACCACTTTATATGCCCACAACTCAAAGCTGCTCGTTAAGCAGGGAGATAAGGTCAAGAAAGGACAGGCTATAACAAAGGCAGGTAATACAGGCCGGAGCACCGGAACTCATCTTCACTACGAAGTAAAGGTAAACGGTAAAAATGTCAACCCATCACAATACTTCAAATAATATGCCTTAATGAACAAATAGCATTATTGCAATTTATATATTATATTTATATAAGGGAGGTATTAGAATGTTTGGCTCAGGCAAGAAATCAATAAACGGCGAAAAAATGGATACACTTATAGGCAAGGGCACAGGCCTTGAAGGTACCGTCAATGCTGATGGTACTATAAGACTGGACGGCAAGGTGCACGGAGGGCTTAATATTACAGGCAATCTGATTGTTGGAGAAGAAGGAGCCGTTAAAGGCAATATAAAGGCAGAAAATGCATTTATTGCCGGAGTCGTAGAAGGCAATGTCATCGCAACCTCCCAGCTTCATATTACACATACTGCGAAGCTTATTGGCGATATAACAGTAAAAAACGTCATCATTGATGAAGGTGCGATATTTATAGGCAATTGCAAGATAATAACCGATAATACATAGAGTTGGAATAAGTATAAACCCAAGCCATAATTTGGCTTGGGTTTATTTATTTGTATAAGGCATCTACACAGCGTTACTCACAACTGCGACAATCCTATCCAGAGGTATATCTGTTACTGAACCTACCGTACGCACCTGACCATGAGCAACGCCATAGCCGCCCATACCATAGCCTCCGTAACCGTCGCATGCATTGCCCAGAGCACAGCCAGGAGCCGGTCCTATGTGAGTTACAAGTCTGACAAAGCATGGGTTCACAGAGAGTATTACACCTGTAAAACCGGAGCCTGAGTCTCCTCCGCTTGTAGTAAATATTGTCACAGTCTCTCCTATAAAGTTCGAAAGCAAGTCAAAAAAATTGCCGGTAAAGTTGCTTCCTCCACCGTAACCAAATCCGTTTGCCATTGTTTCACCCCCTTTCTCTCAATTGAACTTCCAGTGCTTTTTAACACGACCTATTATTCTTTATTCAAGTGTTGAAAATGCACTTCATATATTTGGTGCCTCGCCCGCTATGGAAGTGATATACTTTACGAGGCACCATCTTCCCACTTCTATACTATGTACATGCACTGATTTGGTGACAACCTATATGAAAAAATCGGATACAAAAAACTTAAGGGAATACATGGATATAAGCATCCGGTATTCCCTTCTGAAATGTTGTTGATTTCTTTCTTCAGTTAGTGCTTTTTAACACAACATATTTCCATTCATTCAGGAGTTAAAAATGCACTTCATTGATGTTGTGCCTCTACAGGATTAGCAATTCTTCCTGCTAGAGGCACCTGTTACACAGCATTACGTACAACTGCGGCAATCCTGTCAAGAGGAATATCTGTTACTGAACCTACTGTGGCTACGCCACCACCGCCGTAGCCGCCGCCATAGCCTCCGCCGTAGCCGCCACCATAGCCTCCGCCATAGCCACCGCCGTAGCCAGGTACGCCGCAGCAGCTGCCTAATGCACAGCCCGGAGCTGGTCCTATGTGGGTAATAATCCTTACAAAGCATGGGTTCACAGAGAGAACCACTCCTGTAAAGCCGGAGCCTGAGTCTCCTCCGCTTGTAGTGAATATTGTTATAGTCTCTCCTATACTGTCTTGAAGAAGATCAAAGGTGCTTCCGCCAAAAACATTGCCTGCTGCTACTCCATCTACCATATTGACACCTCCTTTCCAAAATACATCCTGTACCTCTTTTTCAATATCATGATATGTACAGGCATGTATTTGGTTACAATAAATTAAGCTTTGCTGATAAAAAACAATCCGGGCAGTTTATACCTCCGCCCCTCCGCCAAAACCGAAAGTTCTTCCAAATCCGCCAAAAGCGATTATAGCGAGTATTATGAT
>LOES01000088.1 GCA_001515955.1 Clostridia bacterium BRH_c25
ATAGTCAGGATCCGGTTACACTTGCAAGCTGCCGCAGATCTTTCATGGACTATACCGGATTTCTCGACAGGGATGGGCTAAAAGGAGCAAGAATCGGAGTTCCAAAGGAATATTTTTACGATGATTTGTCCAAGGAGCAGATTGCACTGGCAGAAAATGCGGTCAAAGCTATAAAAGAGCTTGGAGCGGTAGTTGTTGAACCGGCAGACATCCCATCAGCCAAGGAACTTAATAGATACGAAGTATTGATATATGAATTCAAAAGTTCTATCAATGCATATCTTGCCAGATATTCCAGTGTCCCATATGTCCGTAATCTTGCGGATATAATAGATTTCAACATGTCAAGGCCCGAGGAGACTCTCAAATACGGTCAGATTATTCTGGAGAAATCTCAAGAAACAAAGGGAACACTGGCAGAATCGGAGTATATCCTGGAGAGGCTCAGGGACTTGCGTCTTTCGCAAAAGGAAGGCATTGATATGGTGCTTGACAGATATAATCTTGACGCTGTTATCTTCCCCGGATATTCCGGCTGTGACATAGCAGCAAGGGCCGGATATCCTTCTGTAATAGTACCGGCAGGATATACGGGAGAAGGGGAGCCCCTCGGAATAACCTTTACATCTAGGGCATACACTGAATCACAGCTTATTGCCTTTGCCCATGCTTATGAGCAGGGGACAAAAAAGCGGATACCGCCGGTTGAATATGTAAAATAAAGTTCTTTACTAAAAAGAAAATATATTAATAAAAACAATAAAGCAGGCATTATGGTTATTATTTCATAATGCCTGCTTTATGAGTTTTGAGATAACATATTTATCACTTTTTAAGGAATTCTCTGTCTCACAAATTTCTTCCCATATACGAAGGTTTCATAAATTAAATTGTGTCTTCTGTTTCGATATCTATTGGAATTTCAATCTTTTTTAATAACGGTTTCTGCTTTTTAACCAGATACTCAAACATGGATTTTATCAACAAATATCCCTGCAGTTCCGGGTTTTGAGCGATTGCAAAATCTACAGCCTTGGATTTCAACAGTTCAATCGAATCAGGTGTTAAGTCATGGCAGATAACCTTGACAGCACCGATTTTTTCTGTAATGCTGAGTGCATTTCCGATACCCGCCACACCACCTCCGGTGATGTAAACGCCGCTCAAATTCTGATATGTGTTCAAATATTTAAGCATGATCTTGAATGCATCTTCTTTTCTGTCCTGATTTTCATTGATTTCAACTATGTTTAATCTAGGATAACTCTCATGGATCTTGTGTTTGAAACCACGAAGCCGGTCTTGGTGGCAGGAGAGATTTTGGGAGCTGATGATTACCCCTATATCACCTCCGTCAGGAAGGAGCTTGTGTAAGAGACCTGCAGCGGTGCGCCCGCCTTTATAATGGTTCTGTCCGATAAAGCATATATCATTGATCTCCTCAATTTGTGAGTTGAATGTAATGATAGCAGTACCATTGCTGCTGAGCAGGTTGATTTTTTGAATAACTTGCTCGTCATTAAGAGGGAATACAGCAATACCTGCATATTTCTCGTTTTCAAAGGAGTTTAAAATGCCTATCTGCTCAGCAGGCTCGAGCGTGCTCAACATTTTGGTTGAAATTTTCAAACCGAAGGGTTCAAATTCTTCCTGAGCTCTTTTTATACCATGAATGATCTCGTGTACGAATGGGTTGTACTCTGGTGTCAAAACAACTCCGATTTTCAATGTGTCTTTGATCTGAACGAGTGCTTTGCCAAGATAATTCGGTTTGTAATCCAATTCCTCAATTATTTTGAGAATTTTATTTTTTGTTGCAGTTTTGACGCCGGGCCTATTATTTAGCACTTTGTCAACTGTACCGCGGGAGACATTGGCTAACTCGGCAATTTGTTTTATTGTTATAGCCACAAGGCACCTCCATTACTTTTTTGAAGCATTTTATATATATGGATATAATAACTAATCACTCAATTATAAGTAAAGTATAGCACAAGAACATGTACATGTCAAAATAATATGCACGAGCACAAATGTTAATCCAATATTATATGGATAAATGACTTAATTTAGAAAAACCAAATGATATTCGCTACTTACACTCTAAGCAATAAAATGTGCTCGAGCATAAAATTTTTGATAAACCATTGTCGAACAAGAAATCTTATGCTATAATGTTCCTATAAAATGAGCTCGAACACAATTGTGAATAAACTGAATTAAACTAAAAATAACCAGGAAAGGCGGTTACAAAATGAAATTTGGTACTCTCTACTCATATTGGGGCAATGAATGGACTTGTGATTATATTCAGACCGCAAAAAAAGTTGCAGGTCTTGGATTTGACATACTGGAAGTTGGGGCAGGACATCTCATAAACATGTCCGATAATTATTTAGCTGACTTGAAGGTTCTGTCAAAAGAGCTTGATTTGACAATTACAAGCAACATAGGTCCGGCTAAAGATATGGATGTTGCAGCAGCTGACCCGGAAATCCGTAAAGCGGGGATTAAATTTCTATCAGATATCATGAAGGCTATGGATAAACTGGATTCGAGGACTTTAGTCGGCGTTCAGTACACATATTGGCCAAATGATTTTTCAGATTTAGATAAACCTGCGATATGGGCAAGAGGTGTCGATAGTGTTAAGGAGCTTGGGAAAGTTGCTGAGTGTTACAATATTGAAATGTGCCTTGAGGTGGTAAACCGATTTGAGACACACATTATGAACACAAGCAAAGAGGGCATAGATTTCTGCAAAGAAGTTGACAATAAAAACGTGAAAATCCTCTTGGATACCTTCCATATGAATATAGAAGAAGATAACATTCCCGATGCGATTCGCTTTGCAGGGGACAAGCTTGGACACCTTCACGTCGGTGAAGGGAACAGAAAGCTTCCTGGCGAGGGATCACTGCCTTGGCGTGAGATCGGAAAGGCTCTGAGAGATATTGGATTTGATCAGGGTGTGGTTATGGAACCGTTCTATTATCAGGGGGGTCAAGTTGGAAAGGATATAAAAGTCTGGCGTGATTTGAGCGAAGGTGCAAGTGCAGAAGAGATGAATCGCAGAATTGCTTCTTCACTAAAGTTTTTGAGATCTCAGTTTGAAAAGAGGGAAAGCTAAAATGGCAGAAGTATGGACCATGGGGGAAATGATTGTCGAAATCATGAGGACAGAGGTAGATGTGAGTTTGTATGAAGCAGGTTTGTTCAAAGGGCCGTTTCCAAGTGGGGCTCCGGCAATCTTCATAGATACCGTTGCAAGGCTGGGACACAGTTCAGGAATAATCGGCGGCGTTGGTAATGATGAGTTTGGAGATTGCTTGCTGGACAGACTGAAAAAAGACGGTGTTGATTGCTCAAAAGTGATTATCAGTGATGCGTTTGCCACTGGTGTTGCATTTGTTACTTATTTCTCTGACGGTTCAAGGAAGTTTATTTTTCATATGGGAAATACCCCGGCTGTTGATGCCAAAGCCCCCGAGGAAAAAGACCTTGAGGGAATCAAATTCTTCCATATCATGGGCTGCTCACTCATGGCCAAGGCTTCATATGCTGAAGAGATTATCAATACAATGAGAATCGCAAAAAGGCTTAATGCAAAGGTATCTTTTGATCCAAATATCAGGAAGGAGCTCCTTAAGGATGCCTCAGTCTTTGATACCGTGCAGGAGATAATGAGAAATACGAGTGTATTCCTCCCGGGGATTGAAGAGCTTCTTTTGGTTACACAAAAGCAGACCATTGAAGAAGCAATTGAAAAATGCTTTGAAAATCCGGAGATGGGAATTATTGTTCTGAAGAATGGTTCGAAGGGATGTTCAGTTTATACAAGAACCCAAAGCTTCAAAAGAGGAGTTTATCCGGTTGAAGTTATTGATTCAACAGGTGCCGGGGATAGCTTTGACGCTGCATTCATTTGCGGATTATTGGAGGGCAAGGACCTTATGACAGCTGCAAGTATGGCTGCTGCTGCCGGAGCTCTGAATACTGCAGCATTCGGGCCCATGGAAGGAAATATCTCAGTGAAAACAGTCAATCAAATGATCCGCGATTATTAAATTGAGGGGGAAGTTTCTTGGCTAATTATCGTTTGGAAGTTAGAAATTTGCATAAGAGTTTCCCAGGGGTTTATGCCATAAAGGGCGTTAGCATGCAGATAATTCCGGGTGAGGTTCATGCTCTTGTCGGAGAAAATGGTGCAGGCAAATCGACGCTCATGAAGCTGATTACCGGGGAATATATCCCTGACAAGGGGGAGGTTCTGCATAATGATGAAGTAATCAAACCCCGTTCAGTAGCGGACTCTCAAAAGTACGGTATTGCCATGATCCACCAGGAACTGGCGCCGATGCCCAATATGACGATTTCTGAAAATATTTTTCTAGGTCAGGAAATTATGAATGGCAGCATACTGAACGATAAGGAAATGGATAGGCAGACCGAGGACATATTGAAGGAATACAGGATGAACTACCATCCTAGGGCAAAAGTCGGAAAGATTCCCATTGCCCAGATTCAGATGCTGGAGATTATTAAAGCAGTTCGAAAAAACGCGGACATCATTATTATGGACGAACCCACATCATCCTTGTCAGACGAAGAATCCCAGAAGTTATTCTCACTGATAAAGGAATTGACCGCAAAAGATGTTTCAATCATATACATTTCTCACCGCCTGGAAGAAGTGCTAAACCTTTCAGACCGAATTACAGTCCTTCGTGACGGAGAGTACATCAAGACAGTTTCTGCTGAAAATGTAACACAGAATGAGTTGGTAGAAATGATGGTGGGACGGACTCTAGAAAATATTTATCCAAAGGAAGAAGTTCCCATGGGGGATATCGTGCTCTCCATCAAAGGCTTTTCCATGAGTGACCAGTTCAAGGATGTGAGTTTTGATGTCAGGGCTGGCGAAATTCTTGGCTTCTCGGGGCTGGTCGGTGCAGGACGAAGTGAAATAATGAACGCTATATTTGGCTTGAATGAACCTGAAAGAGGAGAAAGATACCTGGATGGGAAAAAAATCAGGGTGAAATGGCCAAGAGATGCAATTAACCACGGTATAGTCATGGTCAGCGAAGACCGTAAACTCTACGGACTGGTTTTATGCAGGTCTATAAAAGAGAATATTACGCTTCCTAATCTGAAAAGACTTTTCAGAGGGCTGTTTATTGGCAATAAAAAAGAGAACCAGTGCGTTGAGGAATATATAAAAACGTTAGGGATCAAATGTTTCAGTAATAAAGTAGCTACCGGATCTTTAAGTGGTGGAAACCAGCAAAAGGTTGTCATTGCCAAATGGCTTCTGTCAAAGCCAAAGGTGCTTATTCTTGATGAACCCACCAGAGGAATTGACGTTGGTGCTAAATTTGAAATATACAAAATCATCGTCGAATTGGCAAGACAAGGTCTGGCAATCATTCTCATTTCCTCCGAATTGCCTGAAGTCATTGGTATGAGTGATCGGATCCTCGTTGTATCTAAGGGATGCATTACAGGAGAATACTTAAGAAAAGACATACTGTCAGGTAAGGTAACTCAGACCAATCTGCTGAAAAGTGCATTGAAACAAATATAAAGGAGGGTTTGAAACATATATGAAAACCACTTATATATCAACAATGGCTTTTTTAAAAAAATTCGGGATACTAATTGTACTGATAACGCTATGGGCTATTTTGCTGGCGGTGTCACCTACATTCAGGACAATAGAAAATGGAATTAACATTTTGAGGCAGGTAGCTGTAAACGGCATCATGGCAATTGGAATGACATTTGTAATCATGACCGGCGGTATAGACTTGACTGTCGGGTCATTAATTGCTGTTTCCGGCGTAGTAACCGGAAGTCTGCTGGTGGTAAATCCCCAAAATGTTGTTTTTGCAGTCCTGGCTGGTATTATTGTCTGCGGTTTGTTTGGAGCGATGAACGGTGCCTTTGTAGCCTATGCGGATGTTCCACCGTTTGTTGCAACATTGGCCGGTATGACAATTGCCAGGGGATTTGCCTATGTCTATTCGAACGGAAAGCCATATACCCTGGCATCAGAGGGCTTTCGAGTAATAGGAAAAGGATATGCACCAATAATAATATTTTTGGTCATTTTGTTGATTGCCCATACGATTCTTTCAAAACTGAAATTCGGAAGATATATCTATGCAACAGGCGGCAACCAGAGAGCTGCAATGGCTTCCGGTGTAATGGTAAAAAGGGTTCTGATTAAGGTTTACATCCTAAGTGGTATTTTAGCCGGGATTTCAGGTGTAGTACTTGCTTCAAGGACAAATTCAGGACAGCCAGCGGTCGGAATGGGATACGAAACAGATGCAATAGCTGCAGCAGTAATTGGCGGAACCAGTATGACCGGAGGAAGCGGTACGATTGGCGGAACATTGATCGGCATATTGATCATCGGTACATTGAATAATGGATTGAATCTTCTGAATGTATCATCATATTATCAGCAGATCATTAAAGGGTTTATCATATTAGGTGCTGTTTGCTTTGATATCTTTTCTAAAAAGAAATCGAAGTAGATATAAAAAAAGAGGAGGAGAAATAAAATGAAAAGAGTAATTACCCTGGTTCTGATGGTTGCACTAATCTTCAGTGTGGTAGGCTGTGCAGCAAACAAAACTAACAATCAAGCAGAAGCAACAAATCAGACTACCACTGAAAAATCAACACCTGAAAGCGGCTACAAAATCGGCGTATTGATGAAAACCATGTCGGACACATACTCCAACAAGCTTGGTGAAGCAATCAAAGCTTATGCAGCAGAAAAATATCCAAACGCAACATTGTATTTGCTTGACGGACAGGCTGATATTGCAAAACAGATTTCACAGGCTGAAGATTTGATTGCAAAGCAGGTTAACGTTATTATTTTAAATCCGCAGGACGCAGATGGATCGGCACAGGTTCTTGACCTCGCTGCCAAGGCAAAGATTCCTGTTATAGAAGTCAATACTGAGACTACCCGCACTGATTATGTTTCATATGTTGGTTCTGATGATGTCAAAGCCGGCGAAATCATGGGAAACTTTGTGAACGATAAACTCGGCGGCAAAGGCAAAATTGCCATACTCGAAGGTGAAATGGGCCAGAGCGCTCAGATTAAAAGATACGAAGGACTTAAAAATACAATACTGAAATCCAGCGGTATTGAATGTGTAGCTACACTTTCTGCCAGCTGGTCCAGAGATAAGGCAATGGCAACCACTGAGGATTGGCTTGGAAAATACAGCGACCTGGCTGCAGTTATTTGCGAGAACGATGACATGGCAATGGGCGCATTGCAGGCAGCTGAATCCCAAAATAAGAAAATCGTTATTATCGGAACAGATGCAATTCCGGATGCTCTGAAGGCAGTAAAAGAAGGGCGCCTTTCAGGTACTGTACTGCAAGATGCCAACGGACAGGCAACAACAGCTGTTGACGTTGCAGTTAAAGTTGCTGCAGGTGAAAAAGTTGACTCCAGATATGATGTACCGTTTCAGCTCATTACCTCAGAAAATGTTGACCAATTCCTTAAATAGTCTAGTTGATTTAAAATAATGTATAGATGATGAAGGGCTAAAAAGAAATTTTTAGCCCTTCATTTCGGAAAGGATAAATTATGCATCCTATTCAGGAGATTGTTAGTTTACAGAAAAAAGGAGTATGCATAGGCATTTTCTCATGCTGCAGTGCTAATGAGTATGTGCTGAAAGCTGCAATGCAAAGAGTCAAGAAAAACAATTCTTATTTGCTGATTGAATCCACTGCAAACCAGGTGAACCAGCATGGAGGTTATACTGGGATGACCCCTGCCGATTTCTACAGATATGTAAATAATCTGGCGAAGAAGGAAAACTTCCCATCCCATAAACTGATACTGGGTGGAGACCATTTAGGCCCCCTGACATGGACCAATATGAGTGAGGAACATGCAATGAGAGAAGCAGCCGAACTTGTCAGACAATATGTTGAGGCCGGTTTCACAAAGATCCATATTGATACAAGCATGCGTTTGGCAGATGATGATGCTTCCGTCAGGCTGGATGAAGCGCTGATTGCATCCAGAGGTGCTTTTCTTTGTGAGGTTGCAGAAAACGCATATCTAAGAAAAAAGGCTGAGGATCCTGATGCTATCGCTCCAGTATATATCATAGGCAGTGAGGTACCGATTCCTGGTGGTGCGCAAGAAGCAGAAGACAGCATTTCAATCACTTCTGCGGAAGACTGCGAAAAAACAATACAAATGTTCTATGAGAAATTTCAAGAAAGAAAACTGCTGGACGCATGGGAAAGGGTACTGGGGCTCGTTGTCCAGCCGGGAGTGGAATTCGGAGATTCGGAAGTATTTGATTACGAACGTGAAAAGGCGCAGAGACTTAGCGCTTTCATAAAAAATAATAAAAAGTTTGTCTTTGAAGGGCATTCCACGGACTACCAGACAAAAGAAAACCTCAGAAGCATGGTAGAAGATGGCATTGCAATTTTGAAGGTAGGTCCGGCTTTGACATATTACCTAAGGGAAGCTCTATTTGCACTTGAAAACATTGAAAAGGAAATATTTAGAGACAGAAATATAACATTAAGCAGCTTTAGAAAAGAACTGGAGGCGGCAATGCTTGTAAATCCCGGTTATTGGGTCAAGCACTATCACGGGGATGAAGCTGGATTAAGGTTTTCCAGAGCATTTAGTTTTTCAGACAGGTGTCGGTATTATCTAGGCGAATCAAAGGTTCAGGATTCAATAATGCAATTGGTCAAAAATCTTGATTCTGCAGAAATTCCAGAAACACTCATCATGCAATATATGCCTGTACAATACGAGTCTGTTCGAAAAGGAGTACTGCCAAAGCAGCCGGAAAGCCTGATACTTGACCGCGTAGGAGATTGTATTGACGACTATTTGTTTGCAACAATTAATGCTGGATAATCATTAATATTGAAAGACAAACTGAAAAGAATGAATAGTATACTGGTTATTAACAGTTATT
This sequence comes from Clostridia bacterium BRH_c25, assembly GCA_001515955.1. Next base: position 8,997 of record LOES01000088.1, read on the forward strand.
GTGCAATAGTAGAGATGCGCTTCTATGATACTGAAGTGCATAATCAAAGGTTTTCACTGCAGAGAACATTATGCAAGTGTATATAAAAAAGGCCTTATTCTTAGGTTCGCCTAACTATAAGGTCTTTGACCTTAAGGCATTACGTTAAATGATAGATTAAAAATCTTATCAATATTAAGCCAAATATTACTAATAATGGAATTTTTTTATAATGCATAGGTAAAAAGCCTGACGACCATATCCATGAAATCCCAAGGGACTTTCATGGTGCTGTCAATGGTGCTCTTGCTATCACCAAGGGTGACGAACTCCTTTATAAGGTCATTTGCCAGTATATATTCAGATTGCTTTATATCCCTTAAGGCTCTCTCATAGCCGTCCCTGCAGAGTTCCAGGTCAACAGGCTCCCGGGAGCTTAGATTCCATGCTTTGCTGTTCTCAAAAATCCCGTCCCTTGACATGACGAATATCTTGTAATTATCTATAAAGGAACCCTTAATCATATTTGACTGGGACGCAACAAATCCGCTTTCGGCATTCAAAAGGTCCTGCCCGAAAAGCTTTGTCCTTTGTTCCTTTATTCCGAGAAGGTTCAGCATAGTCGGGAGAAAGTCCATCTGTCCCCCGACTATAATATTTGTCTCATTTACAGTTGTGCCGGGAATATGAATAATCAGGGGCACATTAAGAGATTCATCAAAGGAGTATTCATGGCATAAAAGTCCGGACATCAGCCTGTCATTTTCAGCTACGCCACAAGATATGCCCCCGTGGTCTCCGTATATTGCGATCATTGAATCCTCATATAGCCCGTATCTCTTCAATTCCTCAATGAAAAGTCCCAGAGCATCATCTGTATAATGTATCGCCTGAATATAATTGCCCAGAGTTGTGTTTTCATGCTCAGGCTGCAGTTGTATTGTCTTGTACTTCTTTGGAAGCGCATAAGGATGATGGCTTGAAAGTGTGATCAGGAAAGAATAAAAAGGCTTCCTGGCTGAACTCAGGAACTTGGCCGACTGCTTGAAAAAGTGCTTGTCACTGAGGCCCCAGCCGAATATTTCCTCGGGGCTGAAATCATGCATATTGATAAATCTGTTGTAGCCCATCATAGGATAAATATTCTGTCTATTCCAGAACTCCGGTTTGTAAGCATGAAACGCCATTGTATTGTACCCTATATCCCTCAAGATCATGGGCAAGCCAAGGAACTTGTTATTCTGATACTTGCTGTAGGCAGGCAAGTCCATTGAAGGGTAAAGGGAGTTCTGGGTGACGAATTCGGCATCTGAGGTACCACCTTTTCCCAACTGCTGGTAGAAACGGTTGAAATATATCGAATCCTTTTGAAGCAGTTTATTAAGGTTAGGTGTAGGCTCCTGGCCGTTGTAATTCAGATTTATTACAAAATCCTGAAGGGCTTCTACCTGAATGACTATTATGTTTCTTCCCTTTGCCAACCCAAAGTAACGGGGAGCCTTGGTCACTATTTTTCTGGCCGGTTCTGCCTGAGCTTTATTGATATTGCTGTTGTTGTCATCAGCTTTATCCGGTTTGGTGCCTTTGAGCTGTGATATATGATAATGCAGCAGGCCGAAATTCGCATAAGCCTGGCCGCTGCTTTTTATGCTGCTTGTGGAGAAATCCGTAAAGGCAAGTACCAGCATTAATGAGGCTGCAACAAGCGAAGGTACAATATTCGGATACCGGCCTTTTTCCTTGTGAGTAAAGAAGTAATGATGTATTATCAGAACCGGCACATCAGCGAATAGAAGGAGGTAGATTCCGGAAAAAAGAGAGGCCACACTATCCCATATCGTGGGCAGAACCTTTAAGAACTGAAGATCTCTGACTTCGGGCAGTATATTGAAATACTTGAAGTAGAGCAGATCTGACAGAACTAAGAGAGCAAGGCTTCCATGGAAGCTTATCCTTATTAAAAAGCTCCTTTTTGCTATAACCAGATTAATGAGTATGTATAAGAAAAGCAAAAGTATGGATGTCCTTAAGGCTGCCAGAAGCATGTTGTGCGGTTTTCCGGCAAGGTTGTACAGGGCTGTGAACTTGCACAAGGTGAAGACAAGCATGAGTATGATCTGCTGCAAGGGGTACCGATACCTTTTTATGATGAACATATATCAAACGTCCTTCCGGTGTATATTTGTAAGATGTTTTTCGTGGAATATGCAGCTCAATAGATTTATATTCATGCATATTTGTACCAAATGACTAAATTTACTGACCATACCTAAAAAAGTGCACCTCCGAACATCAGAAATATCTGACATTTGGGGTGCACTTAAGGGCTAAAATGCTACTGGTAGTTTTCCTCCAGATACAGAACCCACTTTTTATGCAATTCTTCTTCTGTGACCCCGTATACCTTTTCAATATCAGGGTTCTTAATCATTTCAACCAGCCTGTCATAGTCATAGGTTTTAACCAAAAACTCAACTATTGTTATCGAATACTGATAACCGTGTCTTTCTGCAAAGTTCTTCTGATCCAGCTCTGTAAAGCTAGGAACGTGCTTGTACTTTACTTCTCCGCTGATAGCTTCTTTTATATACTCAATATTCTGAGCTTCGTAGGAAGCGATGCCTTCATTCAACCATATGGGTATAGCTCCCTTATTATGTCCTCTGATTATTATGTGAGTGAACTCGTGAACAACAGCTTTCATTAGGGACTCATAACTATGGACAGGTCCCGGATTATTGGGAGACACCATTTGAACCTTTCCGTTACCGGCATAACCGACTAACCAATCGGGTGAATCAGGGTATCCCATGCAGGTATGGAAGGTATCAACATCAGGATATATCTCTACATCAATCTTTTCTTGGGGGACATACTGCAGCCGCGAAGTTATCCCGTCAAATTCCGCTTCAAGCTCTTTACCCAGTTCACCCAGAACATCTGCATCATTATCGTAGCTATAGTATTTGAAATGATCCGTATCCATCCTGTATTTCAGACGGTCATCAGCAGCAGGCTGTTCTTCTGCAGATTTTTCACCGGCATGGCCGGCAGTCTCCTGAGTACAACCAATAAAAACAAATGTTATGCATAAAAGAATTATAAGCAAATAATACATTTTTGCTCTTGAGTCATCCATATAAAAACCTCCATTCCGATATTGCCGTAAGACCAACAGCTCAATATCCCGGCAAGAATATAATATACTGAGTTATTCTTCTATATGTTTCTACATAAGTAAATATATTCCTTCATTATACAAAAAATATAGCAGCACATGATAAGTGTTGTATAGAATTAACATTTTTACTGGTGAAATGGAAAAATATATTTTATAACGAATAGGAAAGTAAAAATTTCCTTAGTGTACCACTTGACCTGAATGAGTTTCATAAAAGGCTTCCTTGGTCGTTAAAATGCTTCAATAGAAGCCTTTTTTATATAAATATGAATATACTTGATAAACATTAGAAGATATGGGATGGTTAGAGGAGAGGTTACAATTAAGAGGAGGAAGGTACACTATGAATACAAGAGAGATAAAAATAGGGGCAAAATACAGACACTTCAAGGGGAATGAGTATCTGGTGCTGCATGTTGCAAAACATTCGGAGACCCTGGAGGAGTATGTGGTCTATCAAGCCTTGTATGGAGAGAGGGGTATATGGATAAGGCCTCTGGAGATGTTCTTAAGTATGAAAGAGGTGGAAGAGAAGCAAGTTTTCAGATTTGAGGAGATATTATGATTCAAGCCTATATGAAGAACAAGAAAAGACCAATCCCAACATAGTACCATCCTTCTAAATATTACGCGAAAGAAATCTTTCGCGCAATATCTTCAATTTTCGATAGAAATCTTCTAATATAATATGAAGAAGTTTTTCTTCTGATTCGTATATACATATGATGATATTTATGAGGAGGACTGAAAATGGATCAAGCAAGAAGTGTAGGAAACGGTTTTTTTGATGTGATAGCAGAGAAACAGACTTATTTGAGTCTGATATATTTAATGTTGTCTTTTCCCTTGGGCATATTCTATTTTGTTTTTATAGTGACAGGTGTTTTGATAGGGATAAGCCTTATACCAATTTTTATCGGAATACCCTTTTTGTACGTTTTCATGGTTTCGGTAAAATACCTTATGAAATTTGAAAGGAGAATAGCAGCATTATTTTTGGGAGTGGATATTGGCGAAAACACTTGCAACCGGGAGATGGGAGTAGGCATACTTGTAAAATTCAAAGATAATATTTTTGATATTGAGCTTTGGAAAGCACTTACATACCTTACTCTTAAGTTTTTCTTCGGAATATTGATATTTGTTTTGTGTATTTCACTTGTCTCATTGAGTCTGGGATTGATTTCCGCACCTGTTGTATATCAGATTGCTGTTAATACTGCCTATATGCAAGGCGGGCTGTACTTTAACATTGATGGCGTATATTTCGACAGCCTGTTGGGTTTTCTGGGAATCAGTGCCACGCCTATGCAGGAAATGCTGGTGTTAATGCTGATAGGTGTTTTTATTGGTCTGGGAAGCTTACACTTATTCAACAGGACTGCATATTTAATGGGAGGGTTTTTGAAGGTTATGTCCCCTGCACAGCATAAAGAGTAAAATTATTTCAAAGTATATAAAAAGCAACTAAGTAAAAAATATTAGTAAAGCTATTAAAATATACTAAGTCCCTTCCAGGCAACATATTGCCTGTCAGCAGTGAAGCATAGCTTCACTGGCCGGACAAATTAATGTATGTTTTGTAAACAAAACTAGGAGGTTGTATAATGGATAATGGAGCATATGAAAAAATTGTAACCGGTCGAAGTCTGAGCAATATTTTCGGGGATATCGGAAAGCTCAGTACAGTAGAAAGCTATCTTATACATGTTGAGACAATAGATGGTGCCGAGAACAACTTCATTGAGGGTGCGAAGAATGGACGCAGAGAAATAGAAGGTTTATATGTATCAAAGGACAATATGACAAATCTCAAAATGATATAAAGGTATAAGGGGGTGCGGCTTGAATGGGATAAATGAGAAAGTAAATTGTATTACCTGCGTTCATTACTACGTGACCTGGGATTTGTGTTATCCCAATGGCTGCAGACTTTTCGAGTTTAAAACCCGCAGGCTGCCCTCTCAACTTGTAAGGGAATCAACGGGAGATAGCTGCAAGAACCATGTGGAAAAGAAAAAAAGAAGCGGCAATGCATAAAAACTGATATTTTGGAAATAATACCCTCCAGAACAATATGGAGGGAAAGCTATGTTTGAAGATAGAAGTATCAGACGCAAAAGAAGGTATTTGCTGGCTGCAGTCTTTATACTGCTGGCTTCTGCAGCATTTGGGGTAGGATATTTTTTCAATGCTGATGCCCCTGAGGCTTTAGACGATCCGGAAAATCCATCAAAGATGAGCCTTCAGATACCGGACAGCTTGATAAATCCGGCAGCCGGCAAGGAACCCTATGAGCAAGTAAACGCTGACAGTACCGTAGATCAAGAAGCGAATACACTGGAGGATGATTTGCTGACTCCCAATACACAGCTGATTTTCAAAACATATTATAATTCTTGCCGGCATACTGCTGAAGAATCTGTTCAGGCCTCTAAAGATGAGATCAACATGAGTGAACAGCAGCTGAAGGAAAAATATATTGATTGGGAGATTACCGCCTATTCACCCCCTATAGTCGAACTGAGCAGAACCATATATACTTATTGTCCCAATCACTATATTATAGGGGTGGATGATGGATATATTGCCATATATGTGTATGATGCAAACGGACAGAAGATCATGCAGGAAAAAACCGATATATCTTTAGCGGCACTTACTCCCGAGGATCAGCAGGCTCTTTACGGGGGGATAGTTGTGGACACAGAGGATCAAAAGGAGCAGACCCTTGAGGGCTTCAGTAATTAGAAGATAATGTAGAAATGTTTTACGCTAAGAAATTCCAAAGCTTTTGCTCTATCCCGTTGTTTCCACAAAGGGACCGCAAAAGGGAATTTCTAAGCGTAAAACAAGTCTTTAGCAGGTGAAATACTGCTTTATTTTTTTGCAAAAAAAGGTTATAGTATAAACTAGCGAATATATGTTTGGGTGGTGTATTAATATTGTTGATATTGGGAATTGACCCGGGTATAGCAATACTAGGTTATGGACTTGTAAGATACGAAGCAAATAAATTTACTGTTATAGATTATGGGGCGATCACTACAAATGCCGGCACGCCAATGTCAGGAAGACTTACCCGGATATACAACGAGCTTATTGATATAATTGACAAGTATAAACCTGATGCTTTTGCAGTTGAAGAGTTGTTTTTCAACAAAAATATTAAAACAGCTTTGACAGTAGGACATGCCAGAGGGGTAGCTGTTCTGGCGGGATCAAAATCAGGAGTTAAGGTTTATGAGTATACCCCTCTCCAAGTCAAACAGGCGGTGGTAGGGTATGGCAGGGCTGAGAAGAGCCAGGTACAGCAAATGGTGAAGATACTTCTGAATCTCCGGGAGATACCAAAGCCTGATGATGTCGCAGACGCACTGGCTGTTGCCATTTGCCACGGTAATTCGTCCAATTTCTCGGAACAATTCAGATTGTAGGGGTGAAGTAATATGTATGAATATTTAAATGGAAGAGTGGACTACATAGGTGAGGATTATGCCGTAATAGATATCTCGGGACTGGGCTACAAGGTGTTCACCTCTCAGAATACTGTAAGAAAACTTAAAATTAGTGAAATAGCGAAGATTTTTACTCATTTAATCGTCAAAGAGGATGACCTGGTGCTTTACGGATTTTCCACAAGGGATGAGCTTGGTATGTTCAAACTGCTGATATCAGTCTCTGGTGTGGGGCCAAAAGCAGGAGTTTCCCTTCTGAATCAGTACAAGTCATCGGAAATAGCCGCCTCCATAATTGCCAGAGATATAGGAAAGCTTACAAAAGCCCAGGGTATCGGGAAGAAGATTGCGGAAAGAATAATACTTGAGCTTAAAGACAAGATAGATACAGAAAGTGCAATAGGAGGAATTGAGACCTTCGATGGAGGAGACGAAATATCACAGGTAATTGAAGCTTTGGTCTCCTTAGGGTATAATTATTCTATAGCTTCTACTGCTGTATTGAAGCTAAAGGATACAAAGAAACCTATCGATATTCTTATTAAGGATGCACTAAAACAGCTTGCAACTATGTGAATAATAAGAAAAGCACTTACGCGGACATGGAGTGAAAGTATGAAATGTAATCCGCGGAAGGCTGAAGTGAGGAAGTACAATGGAAGATAGATTGATAACACCAAAGATAATAGACGAGGATGTTGAGGTTGATACCAACCTTAGACCCAAATCCCTTGAGGAATATATAGGACAGTCCAGTGCCAAGGAGAAAATTGATATTTTCATTCAGGCAGCGAATAAACGAAAAGAGACCCTGGACCATGTTCTGCTTTATGGCCCTCCGGGACTGGGTAAAACTACCCTTGCCAATATCATATCCAATGAACTGGGGGTTAGTATAAGAATTACCTCCGGACCTGCAATCGAAAAGCCGGGAGATCTGGCGGCAATTCTTACAAATCTTAATAGCAGTGATGTATTGTTTATCGATGAGATACACAGGCTTAACAGAAGTGTTGAGGAAATCCTATATCCGGCCATGGAGGATTATGCTTTGGACATAATAATCGGCAAAGGTCCAAGTGCACGCTCCATCAGGCTTGACTTACCAAAATTTACCATGATAGGCGCCACAACAAGAGCTGGTATGCTTACCTCTCCACTCAGAGACAGATTTGGAGTTATTTGCAGACTTGATTATTACACAAATGAGGAGCTTTATCAAATAATAACCAGGTCGGCGAAAATACTGAAGATACAGGTGGATGATGAGGGAGCCTTTGAGATAGCGAGAAGGTCCAGGGGAACTCCAAGGGTTGCCAATAGACTTTTAAAAAGGGTAAGAGATTTTGCCCAGGTCAGAGCAGAAGGAATCATCGATATAGACACGGCCGATAAGGCACTGAAGCTTCTGGAAATAGATGACATGGGACTTGATGATATTGACAAGAAGATGCTCCTGACAGTTATCAACAAGTTTGACGGAGGACCGGTAGGCTTGGATACTCTCGCAGCATCAATAGGAGAAGACAGTGGCACCATAGAGGATGTTTACGAGCCGTACCTGCTGCAGATTGGCTTTATCAACAGGACACCAAGAGGTAGAATTGCTACCAATTCAGCTTACAGGCATTTTGGAATAAATAAGGATTAATCAGGGGTGAAACAATTGAAACTATTGATGCATATGTGCTGCGGTCCATGCGCTGTATATCCTCATCAGGTTCTAAGCAAGGAGCATGATATAACGGGGTTGTTTTATAATCCCAATATACATCCTTATACCGAATATAAGAGAAGAATGGATACAGCTCAGGAATTTGCGGACAAATCTGGCTATAGGCTTATAACAATAGATGAGTACAACCTGGATGAGTTTCTCAGGAATGCTGCTTTCCGTGAAGGGCAGCGGTGCATGATGTGCTATGCCGACCGGCTTTCACGGGCTGCATCTGTTGCAAAAAAGGGAAGCTTTGATGCTTTTACAACTACACTTTTGGTAAGCCCATTTCAGAAGCATGACCTTATCAGAAGCATAGGGGAGGAAGCAGGGGAAAAATACGGAGTGGAGTTTCTATATAGGGATTTCCGGGAGGGCTTCAAGGAGGGTGTGGAAAAATCCAAGCAGCTGCAACTATACAGACAGCCGTACTGTGGTTGTATATACAGCGAGAGGGACAGATATGTGCCTAAGAGAAAGGGTGGCAGAGAATGAATATCCAATATCTTGCGAAAACACTTATAGTACTTGGAGTAGGAATGGCTGTCTTTGGAGTTCTGCTTTACTTTGGCGGGAGATTAGGTATAGGAAGACTTCCGGGGGATATCTATATAAAAAAAGGTAACTTTACTTTTTATTTTCCAATTGTAACAAGTATTTTAGCCAGTATTATTCTGACAGTGGTATTCGCACTTTTTAGAAGATAGCAGATGCAGAAATCCTATATAGTTATATTGAAGGGAGTTGTCCTCATGAAGGCAAAAAAAGTCGTACTAGCTTATTTGCTAATTACTGCAGTTGCGTTAGCATCCTTTTCTTTCAATGTAGAAACGGTACATGCCAACATCCCGGTCCCTGAGATAATAAAGGTTGGTCTGAGCTTTGGACCATCACAGGCAAACATCTTCACCCTGGGTAGTGAAACAGGCATGAGGATTTCAGGCTTTGAAAACGGTACATATAAAGATTTTTTCGAAGTGAACAATCCTGCAGGGATCAAGGTTCGCAGGGATGAATACTACAACATAGTGAACAGCAAGGAATGTGAGATTAACTACGTAAGAGCGGCCAAGTATGAGGGTGAAGTAATCGGACCCTATCATATACAGATAGGTGATGTTTATGCTGATATTGAAATAGCCAGGCAAGTGCTGAATAAGGTTTCTTCCATTACCTCACCTGTATTTCTGGCATATGACGGAGGCTGGAGGGTGTGGTCCCAGCTATACCTGGATGAGAGCGAATGCCTCAAGCAGATACAGGTTATGCAGAATGAAATCAGTGACATAAGCTATTCAGTGGTATTTCCCGATAAAAAACGGATACAAATAATTGACAATACTACCGGTCAACTGATATTTTTATTGAACAGCGAAGAAAAGGTAAAAATAACACCTAAGGAAGTGCAGGGGAAAGTCAGTTCATTATCATATAAAGGTAAAAAATACAGGGGAAGCATGACAATGCAAAGCCTGGCAGAAAGTAACGTTACATTGATAAATGAACTGTCCTTTGATCAGTACTTATACAGTGTTGTTCCTTCAGAAATGCCGGCAGCCTGGCATATAGAGGCGTTGAAGGCGCAGGCTGTAGCTTCAAGGAACTATGCACTGGCAACAATGGGCAGGCATAATGGCTATGGCTTTGATTTGTGCAGTACCGAGCACTGCCAGGCATATAACGGCTTGGAAAAGGAAAACATCAACTCCACAGAAGCTGTAAATGCTACCAAGGGCAGGATAATTACATATAATGGCGATCTAATAACTACATATTTCCACTCAAGCAGTGGGGGACAGACTGAGAACAGTGAGAATCTGTGGGGTACAAAAACTGATTATATCAGGGGAGTAGATGACAAATACAGCCTTGGGAGCCCCCATGACAATTGGTCTCTTGACATGGACAGGGCAGCAATTAAAGAAAAGCTTGCCCGTGGAAATATAGATTTGGGTGAAATAACTGATATAAGTATTCTGGAGGTCAGTCAGTACGGAAGGGTGACCAAGCTGGAGATAAAGGGCACAAAGGAAACAAGAGTATTTGAGAGGGAGAAAATCAGGAATATAATAGGTACAACCACACTGAAGAGTATATGGTACACACTAAAAACAGACGCAGATATTTTTGTGAGGGGATCGTTATTGGGAGCTTCTGAGTCCGGCAGGGCTTCAAGCATGTATGTAGTATCTGCAGCAGGAAAAACAAAGGTAAGCAGTCCGGTCAACAAGGTAAGCATAAAAGGTATAAGCAGCAGTAAAGCCTACAATATGATTCCCAATACATATACATTTGACGGAAAAGGCTTCGGTCATGGCTTGGGGATGAGTCAGTACGGAGCAAAAGGGATGGCTGAAGCAGGTAATAACTATCAGCAAATATTGGAATACTATTATCAGGGTGCAAAAGTACAATAGAAAGAGGGCATAAGATGGATCTGAAGGATTTTTACTTCGATTTGCCTGATGAGCTTATCGCACAGGAACCGATTGTCAACAGAGATATGTCCAGACTGTTGGTGCTTGACAAAAACAACGGAGAAATAAAACACCGGAGCTTTAGAGATATTCTAGGGTACTTGAATAAAGGAGACTGCCTGGTATTGAACAATACAAGGGTAATACCCGCAAGGCTTTTCGGAGTAAAAAAGGATAGCTTGGGCAGTATAGAATTTTTGCTTTTGAACAGACGGGAAAAGGATATCTGGGAGGTTATGCTCCGGCCTGGGAAGAAGGCAAAAACTGGTGCAGTATTTCTCTTTGGCGGTGGAGAGCTTGAGGGAGAGATACTTGAGATACTTGAGGGAGGCAACCGTCTGGTAAGGTTCCATTATGAGGGCATCTTCGAGGAAGTGTTGGACCGGTTGGGGAATATTCCTTTACCCCCGTATATAAAGAAAGAGCTTGCGGACAGGGAACGATACCAGACGGTATATTCAAAGCATGAAGGCTCTGCGGCGGCACCGACAGCGGGGCTGCACTTTACTGAAGAGCTTCTGCGGCAGCTGGAGAGTGAGGGCATAAAGACAGCTTATGTGACACTTCATGTGGGACTTGGAACCTTCAGGCCCGTAAAGGTTGATAATATTCAAGAACACAAGATGCATTCAGAGTATTATGAGTTAAGTGCGGAAAGTGCCGAAGTTATTGAAAATGCCAGGTTAAATGGGGGAAGAGTTATCTGTGTAGGCACTACCTCCACCCGTACATTGGAATCAATAATGCAGAAAGAAGGGAGGCTCAGGGAAGATAGCGGCTGGACGGATATATTCATATATCCGGGCTATAAATTCTTGATAACTGACGGACTCATAACAAACTTTCATCTGCCGGAGTCCACACTGCTGATGCTTGTAAGTGCATTAGCGGGCAAAGATAACATAATGAGGGCATATAAAGAAGCAATAGAAGAGAGGTATAGATTTTTCAGCTTTGGTGATGCAATGCTAATTATTTGATTATGTCCCTTCCAGGCAAAGCCTGTCAGCAGTGAAGCTCTGCTTCACTGAATGGACTGTTTATTGAATGTTTTGAAGCAAAACTAGGGGGTGTTTCAATGAAGATAGGTCAATTAAAGACCAGGATAATGAGGATGACAGTATATCTGGAGCTTATATTGGCGTTTTTTATTACTATTGGAATAGTTATTGGAATGGGAGATTTGGTTAAATATCTTGTAATGATATTCCAGACCAATCCAGTTGAAACCTATGAAGTATTTCAAAAGTTTTTAGGACATATACTTATGCTTGTAGTAGGGGTTGAACTGGTTGCAATGCTGGTAATGCATACTCCCGGAAGTGTCATAGAGGTTCTGCTCTATGCAGTTGCAAGAACCATGCTTATATATAGCAAGAACACTTTAGACTTCTTGATCGGTATTGTAGCAATAGCCGGGATATTTGCAATCAGAAGATTTCTGTTTGTAGGCCGCATTTCAAACAGTGATGATATTAATGTCTTTAGTGCAACCACTTCGGTTCCGGATATAAACAGGTATGTTGGAGTAAATATACCTGAAAGTCTGGGCAATACCATAGGCGGGGTGGTATTTCACGTTTCCGAACAGAGCTGCAGAAAAGTTGAGGTTGGAACAACTTTCCGGGTAGCAGACGCGCAGATAAGGGTAATTAAGCTTAATGGAGAGGTTATAGATAGAGTTGCCGTAGAGGAATATAATGACGATTAATTAGTGGAGGTATATCAGTTGACAATCAGATATGAACTAATAAAGGAAGACAAGAAAACAGGCGCAAGGCTGGGTAAGCTTCATACGCCTCATGGAATCATTGACACTCCCGTGTTCATGCCGGTAGGCACACAGGCTACGGTAAAAGCAATGTCTCCTGATGAATTGAAGGAAATAGGGGCACAAATAATATTAAGCAATACTTATCATTTATATATAAGGCCCGGGCACAAGCTGGTGGAGAAAGCAGGAGGACTTCATGGGTTCATGAACTGGGATAGGCCTATTCTTACCGACAGTGGAGGCTTCCAGGTTTTCAGTCTTAATGATCTGAGGAAGATATCCGAAGAGGGAGTTGTATTCAAGTCCCACCTGGACGGATCCAAGCATCTTTTTACCCCTGAATATGTCATGGAGATAGAAAACTCTCTTGGAGCAGATATTATTATGGCATTTGACGAGTGTGCCCCATACCCTTGTGAACATGATTATGCAAAAAAGTCAATGGAAAGAACAATAAGATGGCTGCATAGATGTAAGGAAGCCCATAGGAACACGGAGAAACAGTCACTTTTTGGCATTGTACAGGGAAGTGTCTACAAGGATTTAAGAATTGAAAGCGCAAGAAGAACTGCGGAAGCCGACTTGCCGGGGTACTCAATAGGGGGACTGAGTGTAGGGGAGCCAAAGGAATTAATGAATGAAGTGTTGGAATACACAGTACCCGAGCTGCCTCGGGATAAGCCCAGATATTTAATGGGGGTGGGCAGTCCTGATTGTTTGATTGATGGATCAATCAGAGGGATAGATATGTTTGACTGCGTATTGCCTACAAGAATTGCCCGTAATGGTACTGTGATGACCTCAAATGGAAAGCTTGTCGTCAGGAATGCTGAATACAGCGAGGATTTCAGACCTTTGGACGAGGAGTGCGACTGCTACACCTGCAGGAACTTTTCAAGGGCATATATAAGGCACCTTATCAAGGCAGGGGAGATACTGGGAGGAAGGCTGACAACCATTCACAATTTAAGGTTTCTCCAAAATCTTATGTCAAAAATAAGAAAAGCCATAGAGACTGATAGTCTTACAGAGTTTAGAAACGGCTTCTTCCAAAAATATGGTTATTAGAGATAAAGGATAGAAAATAAAATAATTGGCCAATTAATAAATATTAAGGAGGATTTTTGACTTATTTATTGAATACTAATTATGCTAGGATGTATTTATAGATCCTTGCATGACCCAGAAGATATAAAAGGAGGAATATGCAGCGTGAATCAGTTGAATTCTTTGGGATGGATTTTACCTTACATAGTTGTTATCGGGGCTTTTTACTTTTTTCTGATAAGACCTCAGCAGAAGAGGGAAAAAGCAACCCAGGCTATGAGAAAGAGTGTTGAAGAAGGGACAGAAGTTGTAACAATAGGCGGATTATACGGCAAGGTTGTTAATGCTAAGGACGACGTACTTACAATAGAGGTTGGAGCTGATAAAGTAAAGCTCAAGGTTGCAAGGTGGGCAATAGGTAAAGTAGTAGATAGTAAGGATGAAAAGTAACTTGAATTCAAGTTACTTTTTTTTACATGAATAAATGCCTCTTATAGCGAATAGATTTATAGGGAACAAACCTTCAGCAAAATGTGAAAAAGGGTAGCTTTTTCACACTTTTGCTTCCTTTGTTTACTTCGCAGAAAATTAAATACTCAACCAAGACTTTTCTGCGATTAAAATAAAATATACTATAGGGGGTTATTTTGTATGAGGAAGCTGAATAATTTTACAAAGAAGCCGGCTGCAGAAGAAAAAGGAATTAATATATATGGAACATTCATAAAATCACTGGGAATTTGCTTTGCAGTATCTTTTATTATGATAATACTATATGCGCTTATACTGTCATTTACCAGTATGAGCGATTCATCCATGAGCATTACTATACAGATTATTATGATTGCGAGTATAGTGGTTTCCAGTATCTACGGCGGAAAGAGAATATCAAGGAAGGGCTGGTTGTTTGGTATAGTCCTGGGGCTGATATTCACACTTCTGCTGGTGCCTTTAAACATAGGCTTTGGTCAGAGCTTCAGCTTTGACAAGTATTTTATGGCAAAGCTCCTTATGGGCAGTGCTGTAGGGCTGATTGGAGGAGTTATAGGCGTAAACCTCAATTGAAATTCCGATTTATTTCACATTTATTTTAGATTTTGCTTTTCCATAAATCACTAATATGATATAATCTTTAAGTGATTAAACAATGAGGAGGAAACTAAATGAGGCATATCAGAACTATAAACAGCAAATCATTGTGTGACAGTGCACAAAAAGGCGGCTGTGGGGAATGCCAGAACTCATGCCAGTCAGCATGCAAGACTTCCTGCACAGTAGCAAATCAGAAATGTGAAAATGTTGAGAACAGTAGAGTAAAACCTATAGCTTTGCATAAGAATTCACTTTAGGACAATAATATATATATCAATTTTGTACATAGGCAGTAATATGTAGGAAGCTTCTATGCATACCTATATGTTACTGCTTTAAAACATTTAATGGAGGATATATGATAGTATTATACAAGCAGTATAAGCCCAATATAGAAAAAAATGTTTTTATAGCGGAAAACAGTACAATTATCGGCAGATGCTTCATAGGTGAGGATTGCAGCATCTGGTATAATACTGTTCTTAGAGCGGATGTCAATGAAATACAAATCGGGACAGGCACTAATATTCAAGATGGCTGCATTGTTCACTGTGACCGTGAATATAAAACCAGCATAGAAGGAAATGTCACAGTGGGGCACAATGCGATTCTTCACGGGTGCACAATAGGCAGGAACTGCTTGATAGGAATGGGTACAACCATACTTGACGGTGCAACTGTAGGAGACAATGTAATAGTTGGAGCTAATTCATTGATTACCGCAGGCAAGACTATTCCCTCCGGGGTGCTGGTCATGGGAAGTCCTGCGAAGGTTGTAAGAGAACTGACTCCCGAGGAAATAGAAGGAATCCGTCATTCCGTTGAAGGATATATAAAGCTTTCGAAAGAATATGTGCCGGGATAGAATAAAGAAAAAAGCAAATAATACAAATACAAATTACTAATATTAATGTAGGGAATATTAAGAAAGTTGCACAGTGCAATATTTCTTCCACATTGACTAGGAATTGTAAAAGTTATATAATAACCATTGTGAAATTAAATAAGGGGGAGTTAACAAATGAAGTCAAAAAGCCTAATAGTGTTTCTTGCAATAGTATTATTAATTTCATTTTTTGCGTATATAGCGGTCTACGGACTTAATATAGGGAAATATGAAATTGTACCTGTCAAGAATCTTATTAAACTGGGTCTCGATTTAAGGGGTGGAGCAACAGTATTACTGCAGGCAAAGGACAATCCCAACGATCCGGTAAATGATGAGAAGATGGCAAGAGCAGTTGCTACAATAAGGGAACGTATAGATGCTCTTGGAGTAGCAGAACCTGTTATCACAAGAATGGGGAGCGACAGGATAGAAGTTCAACTTCCTGAAATCCAGGATCCCCAGAGAGCCTTGGACTTGATCGGACAGACCGCACAGCTTGAATTTATTGAAGAAGAAACAAAGCAGGTTATATTGACTGGTAATGATATAAAGAAAGCATCGGCAGAACGTGCACCGAGCGGTAATGGAGTTGGAGAAGCGCCGGTGGTATCCTTTGAACTGTCACCTGAAGGAGCAAAGAAGTTTGCCGCTGCTACTGAAAGAAACATTGGCAAGATTATAGGAATTTACCTTGATGAGCAGCCTATATCACTTCCTACAGTTCAGAACGTAATTCCTGACGGGAAGGGTATAATAACTGGTTCTGCCACTATGGAAGAAGCAGGAGATCTGGCAACACTCATCAGAGCCGGAGCACTTCCTGTTGAAATGGAGACACTCTCGGTAACAGCAGTTGGACCGCAGCTTGGGGCTAACTCCTTCGAACAGAGTATTACAGCCGGACAGATAGGCATACTGCTTGTACTCTTATTCATGCTGTTTTACTACAGACTTCCGGGTTTGGTTTCTGATATAGCTTTGGTGCTTTATACTCTCATAGTACTTACAATACTTGCGAGTATAAAAGCCACACTTACATTGCCGGGTATCGCAGGTATCATACTCTCGATAGGTATGGCGGTTGATGCAAATGTTATAATTTTCGAGAGAATAAAGGAAGAACTGCGGTTTGGCAAGACATTAAGGGCTGCCATTGATTCGGGCTTCAGAAGAGCCTTTATCACAATAATAGACTCAAATATAACGACTCTTATAGCGGCAGTGGTGTTGTTCTACTTTGGAACAGGCCCCATAAAGGGCTTTGCAGTTACACTGTCCATAGGTATACTTTCAAGTATGTTTACTGCAATAGTGATTACAAGATACCTGCTCAAGCTCTTGGTTAGCACTAACCTTTTCAAGAACTTGAAGCTATTTGGTCTATAGGAGGGGCGCCCGATGAAGATATTTGATTTTATGAAATATAAGAAACTGTTGTTTGGAATCTCCGGAGTAATCATTGCACTTGGGTTGGTATTGATGGCTGTGAATGGCTTGAACTTAGGCATTGACTTCACAGGAGGATCGTCAATACAGGCTAATATTGGAAAAAGCTTTGAAATATCCGATATCAGAGCAATTACTGATAAGTTTGACAAGGAAGCAATCGTTACATATGCAGGTCAGAACAGGGATATAGCTCTTATTAAGACAAAGGTGGCACTGAGTGTCAGTCAGCAGGGTGAGGTAATACAGGGCTTTCAGGATAAATTCGGGATACAGCAGACAAACATACAGTTTGAAACAATCGGACCTACCATAGGTGCAGAACTTACGAAGCAGGCATTGCTTGCACTGCTTTTAGCAAATCTTGGAGTACTCATATATATATCCTTCAGGTTTGAATGGAAATTCGGCGTAGCGGCCATTGCAGCTCTTGCACACGACATTTTGATTATGCTTGTTGTTTATTCAATAACACAGATTGCTATCAATGCAAGCTTTATTGCTGCTATACTGACAATAGTAGGTTATTCAATCAATGACACAATAGTTGTATTTGATAGAATAAGAGAAAACAAAAGGCATCTGAAGAAAGTTGAGCATAAAGGTCTTGTAAACAAGAGTATTTCAGAAACAATGGCGCGGTCTATAAATACTTCCTTGACTACGTTAGTTACGATATTTGCCCTTTATATTCTCGGCGTACCGGCGATAAAGGATTTTGCACTGCCGTTGCTGGTGGGTATTTTAAGCGGAACCTATTCTTCAATATTTATAGCAAGTCCTATCTGGGTATTACTGGATAAGAAGCATAAATTAAATGGGGCACACTAAAAGGGGAAGCATTCAAGGTAACAGTTCGAAACTGTTACCTTATTGGTTTTTGTACATATATAAATAGGGTTGAAGTATATGGTAAAAAGCCTTATATTAGATGTAAAGCACTGTTTAATTTATAGTACGGGAGGGTTTAGTATGCAGATTATTATAGTCATCTCAATGGTTTTTTCAGTTCTTGTTGCTTTTTTTGCAGTTCAAAATGCCGGTGTGGTTGTAGTTAATTTGCTATGGTATAAGGTGACACTGTCACAGGCAGTGATAATATTATGCTCTGCTTTGTTCGGAGTACTTATAATGCTGCCTTTTGACATAACAAGGACAATAAAATACAAGCTCAAGCTCATGGAGCTGTCAGGGGAGAATAAAAGACTGAAGGAAGAACTGAAGAAATTTGAAGTTGAGAGTGATGAAGCTGCTCAGGAAAAACCCTTGGCGGTTGAAGAAATCAGCAGTATTGATAATCAGTAATTTATAGATAGGTATGTGATGAAATATTGAACAAAAGATGGACAACTTACAACAAAAACATGGAAAACCTTGAAGAAATAATGGATGAGTTTCAAGCATCCGAGTTGATAGCAAGAGCTATGATCAACAGAGGGGTTGATACTGTTCAGAAGGCAAGGGTTTTCTTGAATGCTGATTTGGGTTTTCTTCATGACTCATATCTTCTAAAAGGCATGGATAAGGCTGTAGAGATAATATTAAATGCAGTTAAGCGCAAGGATAAAATATGTGTCTATGGTGACTATGATGTAGATGGAATAACTTCAACAGCGGTTATGATAAGAGCACTGGGAAAACTCGGTGCCGATGCGGTGTATTACATACCAAACAGGATAGAAGAGGGATATGGGCTGAACATTGGCTCCATGGACAAGATAAAGGAGCTTGGAGTAAGTCTTGTTATAACGGTGGACTGCGGGATCAGGTCCAATGAGGTAATTGAATATGCACGAAGCCTGGGGATGGAGGTAATAGTAACGGATCATCATGAGTGCGAAGGTGAACTGCCTAATGCCTTAAGCATTGTCAATCCCCATCAGTATGATTGCAGCTATCCCAATAAGGGGCTGGCCGGAGTCGGAGTTGCATACAAGCTGATAAGCGCCCTGCTTGAAAGAGCTGGTTACGGAAATTCATCAGAGGAGTTTCTAGACATTGT
>LOES01000089.1 GCA_001515955.1 Clostridia bacterium BRH_c25
TTCATAGTGTTAATAATGCACTTCCTTGATTTGTGCCTCGCATACCCTAGAAAAAAATTACTTCACGAGGCACCTTTTAACTGATTTTTAGCTTAAGCTCCTCCAACCTGTTTACGTTAAAATTTGCTATATACTCCCTTAAGCTGTACCACTCCAGATTGCTATTGCCGTAATACTCTCTATCTATTAATTCGGCAATCAGCTGAACAAGTTTATGCTTTAACTCTAAATTCTCAGCTCTTTTAATCGAACGGTACTGTTCCAGTACAGGGGTTGTGGCAAGTGTGATTCTCCCATTATGAACCATCAGGTAATCATCGCTGAATTCCAGGACATGAGGCCCCTTCCGTATGAGCTTGACAAAGATCATTTCTTTTTCATGCTCAATATTTCCCATAGTCTCACTCCCTTCCATTTATGCATGACCACAAGCAGGCCGGCTCTCCACTTGTGTCTAAGGAATAAATCATGATAATTATAGCATATACTTCTTCTCCTAATATCCATTTTATATTATCTGTCGAATATTCCGGGTAATTGGCACATTAATGCATTCTATCAAATGCTCAGAGCAAAACATAATGTGGTACATTATTGTATCTGCACGCTATATATATGCTTGACTCAAATCTTTCATACATAAAATGGTAAGCTTATACTATCAAATACTATTAATATTTTGTATAATAATATTATATGTTATAATCGGCTATTCAATATGAAGGTGGTGCTATTATTGGAGTATTGCGCTATTATTGGTGATATTGCAAACTCAAGAAAGCTTGATAACAGACTGGAAGTCCAGAGTAAGTTTATACATGTAATAGAGAAATCAGTAAATGAAAATTACAGCAGGTATATTGCCTCAAATTTTACTGTTACTTTAGGTGACGAGTTCCAGGGACTGCTTTATAAAGAGTACACCCATTCAAGCTATGAAATAATCAGGTTTATTAAAAAGCAGCTGGCGCCTGTAAACTTGGTTTTCGGTGTAGGGGTTGGGGCTATGGTTATTGAACCTGAACATGAAATATCCATAAGATCTGATGGTCCGGCGTATTATAATGCACGTAGTGCGGTTTCTAAAGCCAAGGAGAAAAAACCTTCAATTTGTTACTATACCGGCTCAGTAGAGGATGAATTGATCAATTCTATAATTTACTTGATTGAGGGTATTGAGAAAAAGATGACTCATAAGCAGCAGGAAGTCATTGAGCTCTACAGGAGGCTTAAATCACAGTCAAAAACCGCTGAAAAGCTGAATATTATGCAGAGCACCGTAAGCAGAATACTTAACAATGCAGGA
Organism: Clostridia bacterium BRH_c25; assembly: GCA_001515955.1. Next base: position 1,307 of record LOES01000089.1, read on the forward strand.
TATTACCAGATAACTGATGCCGAAGATACTATATCTGCTTATTATAAAAAAATTTATAAGTAATAATTCCAAAGTTATGTGCTTATGAATGCATATATTATTATAATGCATCCCAGAGTGCATAATGCGAACTTATGCACTCTAGAATGCATTATTTAAACTAAAATTATATTATCTATATTGAACGCACTTAAGATATTACATCGGTTATAGTGCGAATTCAATAACAATCAAGGAAACATTTCGCGAAATTTGAATTAAGAATGTAAAATGTTTTCCGCGAAATATATATATGAGAGGTATAAAAATGTACAGTGAAGTCATTATATCCTTATTACTATTGTCTCATGTACTTAGCGATTTCTATTTTCAGACCGGCCAAATAGCCATGAATAAAGGAAAAGACAGCCGGATCATGCTAAAACACACATTACATTTTACAATCAGTGCCTTTGTATTGACAAGTGCCTTCCTTAGCTGGGAACTGTCAATAGTTATTGTGATACTTTCAGCTTTGCATTTCGTACTTGACAGAACGAAGATACAATTAAACAAAAAATATGAGCAATTGCCGAATTTATTTTATTTCATGGCAGATCAAATACTTCATGTATTAGCAATCCTTTTTGTATACCCATTCATAGAAAACGTAACCGTCCATCCCTGGAGCAGCTATGCAATTACATACCTGAGTACAGAATACCCTCTATTAGAAAGTATGACATACAATAATTTAACATACTGCATATTAGCTGCGGCGTTCCTTCTATACCTTGCCAACGGCGGAACAATCATAACAAAGCTTTTTTTGGAGCTGCCTTCCTTTCTTGCGAATAGAAAAATAAACGAAAAACTGCCCGGCGGTCAGGAAGCCGCCGCTGTGAAGGCTGAGCTGCCGGATCTTCAAATGTATAAGTATGGTGAGGTTATAGGAATCCTTGAAAGAGTCATAATGTTCGTATTAATTGCCAGTGGGCATTATGAAGGTATAGCCATTGTGATCGCAGCCAAATCCATTGCAAGGTTCAAGCAATTTGAAAAACACTCCTTTAGCGATTACTATCTGGTCGGTACTCTTTCCAGTTCCTTGACTGCAATAGCAGGTGGGGAATTATTCCTGCTGATATGTGATATTCTTAAACTCTCATAGAATACAAAAAATGCATCAACTGTGATAAATACTGCTGCAAAAACCACTAAGAATATATTTATCCTCTTCATTTGTTAACCCCCATTTTATAGATTCAAAAGTTACCGCTATATTATATCATAATTCCATGAACACGATGAATTGCGAGAAATAAAAAAACCCTTGATTTCTCAAGAGTTTATCTTCAAAAAATAAAAATGGTGCGCCATCAGGGGCTCGAACCCGGGACACCCTGATTAAGAGTCAGGTGCTCTACCAACTGAGCTAATGGCGCACGTTTGTTTTGTACGGTTTCGTCAACCGACTTTTTTATTATACATAAGAAAATATGCTCTGTCAACATGATATTAATGGATTAGAATTTATTTTTTCTTAAATAGCGAGATTAGCACGGCATTATTGCTTATACCTAAATGAAACCAAGTTTTTAGCCGCTTCCGCCTTGTTTTTAATTTTTCTATATTTTCCCTGAAGCATACAATACAGACATCCCTTCATATTATAACTAGAATTCACCTGTCTATACTGCTGTTTGTCAATTTATTGCTTCTCGGGTATCACATCTTTCAATTATAATTCATATAATATAATAATTTGTTGTTCGGGAGATGATTTTTTTTGAAAAAATGTCCATATTACCCATACTTCGGATATACATACAACTGTATGCATATTCCGATGACGTTTCCTCCACAAAGCCAGCCGAAGCAGCCGGGCCTTGAATGGAAACGTTTATGCGAATTTTGAATGAATAATATAGAATGAATAATATAAAATGTTTTCTGCGAAACATATAAATAAGATATAATTAAACTTAACAAGTTGAAGGAGGGTGATTATCATCAATCCATTAAGCCAATTGATTCAATCAGGCGACTGGAAGGGCGAAAAGCATGTGCCGGTTATTCACTGCCCTGACAAGGTAAAACCCGATACTTCCTTTGAAATAAAGGTGTCAATCGGTGATGCAGTACCTCATCCCAATACCTTCGAGCACCATATAGTATGGATCAAGGTGTTTTTCCAGCCGGAAGGCTCAAAATTCCCTGCTGAAGTGGCCAGCTTCAGGTTCTCAGCCCATGGAGAGGGAGAAACCTTTACAGACCCGGTGGGATTGACTCAGATTAAAGTCAAAAAATCCGGAAGTATATATGCAATGGCATATTGCAATATCCATGGACTATGGGAAAACAGCAGGCAAATAGGTCTGGAATAGCTGCAAAAAGCCCCGATGTATCACACATCAGGGCTTTTATCCTGTATTTGCTGCTATGTCAGATTATCACTTATCCTTTTATTCTCAATGGCCTTGACCAGATTTGTCAGCACAAAATTGACAGGAGTATTTATGTTGGCTTTTTTCCCTTCTTTTACAATAGCGCCGTTAATATAATCTATTTCCGTCCTTCTTCCTTTCCGCACATCCTGAAGCATAGAGGATAGGTTTTCTGATGTTTTCTCCGCAACCTGTATTACCTGGTTTATTGCATCGGTTTTCTCAAAATCCATGCCCAATGCTTTTGCTACTGCAACAGCTTCACTTACAGCCTCTCCCATCAACAGCCTTGTTTCTTCCGACAAGGCCAGCTCACCATTTTTGACATTAACTATTGCAGTAAGTGCATTAATTCCGACATTCACTATAAGCTTGTTCCATATAAGCTTCATTACGTCCCGGGACAGGTCAGTATCAAAGCCTGCCCTCCTTAATGCTTCTGCAGTATCAATAACCTTCCCGGATATTTTACCTGAAACCGCTCCGATATGGGTAATACCATGTCCGGCATGTCTGATATGCCCCGAGCCCAGCATAGTAGCTCCATGGGCTGTGGTTCCTGCGATTATATTATCTCTTTCAACTGTCTTTTCGATTTCTTCAATATTCCCATAACCGTTTTGCAGGCTGAGCACGATGGTATTCTTCCCTATAACAGCTTTACTGCAGTTCAATGCTTCACTTGTTGCAGTAGATTTTACGAATACTACCGCCAGATCGACCTCTCCTATTTCACAAGCTTTGGAAGTGGCTTTGGGATATGCTTTTATATCCTTATCCTGTTCTGATATTATCAGACCGTTATTGTTTATACGATCCACATGCTCCTGCCATACATCCAGCAGGTATACCTTGTAACCGGCATTTGAAAGAAAGCCTCCATACAGACTCCCCATAGCCCCCGAACCTATGATTGCTATTTTCATACATCATGCCACCCTATCATAAACTTCAATATTCTTCATTAAGGTAATACAAAGCTGAAAGAGCATAAAGCCTCGAGGTTTCCATCAGCTCGTCGATATCCACATACTCGTCATACTGATGAGGAAGCTCCCTGTTGCCGGCACCTGTTGTGACTATTTCAATCCCTTTCCACGCTTTAAGAAAAGTTCCGTCGGTAGCACCGGGCACACCATTATATGTTGCATCCCTGCCTGTAAGGTCCTTGTAGGCTTTTGCCACAGTTCTGACTATCGGATGCTTTGCCGGTGTTTCTGTCCATGGTCTCTGTTCAATAATCTCAAGGGTTGCCTTAAATTCCTTGTCTTCCTTTTCCATGGCCTTAAGCAACCCGGTCAATCTTTCTTCAATGTAGTTGTGATCCTGTCCGCATATAGTTCTGATATCAATGGTAATTTTAAGCTCTCCCGGCACAACATTTACCTGCGGCTCTGCTTCTGAAGGCGCAAGAACTACAGTTGGCGTAATGCTGGGGTATCCGAGGAACGGGTCTTTCCCCCTTTTCCCTATCTCTTCCGCCTCCAATTCCATGATATGGCTAATTAACTTTGCCATCTTGGGTATCGGGTTTATTCCTGTCAAAGGCATGCAGCCATGGGACTGCTTTCCGAAAATCCTTATGACCGCCCTCATGGCACCCTTTTGCTTTATACATACATTGTTTTCCTCAGGTTCACAAATTATTGCAGCATCAATATCATCAGCATGGCCCTTTTTTATAAAATCCTTAATCCCTATCATCAAGCCTTCTTCGTCAACCGGTATACAAAGCTTGATTTTGCCCTTGAATTCAACACCCGACTCTTTTATTGCCCTTGCAGCCATTATCATTGCCGCTACATTGCCCTTGGTGTCGCAAGCTCCTCGCCCGTATAGCCTCCCGTTGTGGATTTCTCCTCCAAAGGCCGGGTAAGTCCATTTACTGCCGACTCCCTCAGTGACTACATCGGAATGGCCTTCAAAGAGCAGGCACCTGCCTTTTTCTCTGCCGGAAAGCACGGAAACAACATTTGGCCTGTGGGGTTCAACCTCGTCTACTAATGTTTCAAACCCCAGTTTTCTCAAATAATCAGCAATAAAAACAGCCACTTCCTCTTCGAAGGTACTCTTGCCCGGCCTTATTACACTGTCAATACGGAGGATATCCTGAAGAAATCGTACTGTCTCATCCCGGCTTATAAGGTCTAATACATTATCGTACTTGCTGCTCATAATGCCCTCCTCCCGAAACCATAGCCAATATCAATAAAGCTCTTTCAGTACATCATCCTTTATATTGAAGCAGTGCTCCGGAGCTGGGAATATTCCTTGCTCCACTTCTTGTGAGAACTCATTGAATGCATTTTGCATAATATCTCCCACTTTTGCATACTGCTTAACAAACTTAGGTAGGAATTTGTCGAACATCCCCAGCATATCCTGGGTCACAAGCACCTGTCCATCACAGTCGGGGCCTGCCCCTATGCCTATGGTCGGAATTGATATTGCCCCGGAAATGAGTTTTCCGACCAATGCCGGCACGCACTCTACAACCAGCGCAAAAGCCCCTGCTTCTTCCAGGGCTTTGGCTTCATCCATTATTCTCCGTACAGACTCAACATCCTTGGCCTGCACCTTAAAGCCACCCAACTGAGAACTGGTTTGGGGCGTCAAGCCGATGTGCCCCATTACCGGAATGCCGGCATTTACTATGGCTCTCACCGTACCAACCATACTCATTCCGCCTTCCAGCTTTATGCAGTCACAGCCTCCCTCTTTCATCAATCTGTTTGCATTATGAATTGCCTTCTCCGTAGACTCATTATATGCTCCGAAAGGCATATCTCCTACAATGGTGGTATTGGGTGCGCCCTTTACAACAGGAGCTATATGGTGTATCATATCCTCCATTGTAACTTTTATTGTACCGTCATACCCAAGAACTACCATTCCCAGGGAATCTCCGACCAGTATAAGTTCTATATCCGTTCTATCAACAATAACTGCTGTAGGATAGTCATAGGCAGTAACCATTTTTATTTTCTTCTTCTCTTTTTTCAATTCTTTAAGCTTTGGAATCGGTATTTTTGCTTTTTCCATTTGCAGAGTCCCCTTTCTCCAGTTCCAAGACAAAGCAGGGCACACCCCGCCTTACCTTTTTGTATCGTGGTATGTTTTAAAGCCTGAAATCGAAGCTGCCTGGGTAACAGCGTTCATTACCGCCTGTTCCATTACCCGTGCCGACAGCATACCTACAACATTAACATCCGCTTCTGCCTTTCCGGTAGCCATTACAAATATAGTATCTCCGTCAAACATGGTATGGGCCGGTCTCATAGCCCTTCCATAGCCGTTATGGGCCATGGAAGCCACCTTGTTTGCCTGGGCTTTTGTAAGTACCGCATTGGTGGCTATCACTCCAATGGTTGTATTACCCGAGAACACATTCTTATTGCTGTCATACTGCTTCACCATAGCCTCCTCTGTATTTATGAAGCTCAGCTCTTCTGATATTGCTCCGGCAAGGATTTCTCCGTTTGCCGGATTTATTACATCTCCAAGGCAGTTGACTGCCACTATAGCACCTACCATAAGCTCTCCAGCCTTCAGGCAGTACGTGCCCAATCCACCCTTCATGGCAGATTCCATACCCAGATATTTGCCTACTGTTGCACCGGTTCCCGCACCCACAGTACCCTGGGGGCAGCCCTTGCTGTTGGAGTTCAGGCACGCTCGGTAACCCATTTCCTTATCCGGTCTGATTTTATGATCTCCTACAGTCAAGTCAAAAAGTACTGCACTCCCTACGATGGGGACAGTAGTCACTCCTACGTCAAACCCTATTCCCTTTTCTTCAAGGTACTGCATTACTCCTGCCGATGCATCCAGACCAAAAGCACTTCCGCCTGCAAGTACAACTGCATGCATTTTATCCACCAGGTTCATGGGGTTCAGAAGGTCCGTCTCTCTCGTACCAGGTGCACCACCCCTTACATCCACTCCCGCGGTCGCCCCTTCTTCACATATAACTACCGTACAACCGGTAACAGCCTTATAGTCCTGATCGTGACCCACCTTTATACCCGGTATATCTGTAAACCTCACTATTTCCATTTGTAAACACCTTCCAATACTACGACATAGTCGCTACTTTTATAAGAGCTATGAGAACTCCCGTCACCCCTTCACCGCCAAGGAACCCTGATGCCATAAGAGTGAGCTTCTCATCAAGCTTGGGATTCCTTTTCTGTACAAAATACTTGGCAGCTCCTCCGATAAATGCTGCGGTAGAGATCATCATCGGCAGATATACGCCGATACCTATAGTCATTACAGGTACATTAAGCAGGAAAAGCACAAGCCCAATTATAAGACCTGCTGCAAAACCACCTGCACTTGGAAGGCCGGATACCATGGTGGATACAGCATAAGCCTGGGGTGCCACCAGGTCTGTTCCCGGCCCCATTGCTCCGTAAGCCTTATGCATTATAAAAATAACAATGACCGAAACAAACGCTCCAACTATCCCGCCTACTGCTTCTGCAACTATCTGGGCTTTTGGGTTGGTATGAAGTATATACCCCGATTTGAAGTCCTGAAGCGCATCCCCCGCAAGACCACAAGCACAGGCAATGACTCCTGCGATCAAGAATGCTTCTGTGACTCCCGGTGTAATGAATATCTTAACAAACAGAAGCACCAGTATCCCGAATATCTCCATAGGATTAATGCCTGTCTGTCCTGTTATTGTTGCCGCCATGGCAGTTGTGACCCAAACGCCTAAAATTGTAATGATACTTGGAATCAGGCTCATTTCAGTAAACACCGTCAGGAGAAAAGCAATGACAACAAATACTATTGGTGCCCACTTAAGGTTGATATCTCCTTCCTGGATTTTCCCACTGAGCATTGGTCCGAATATTTCCCTGGCTTTAGGCAGTATTCCCTTGACCAGCACCCCGACTCCGGCACCCACTATGAGGCCTATCCCGAGACTGTCCTTAAATGCTGTTGCAGCTGCAACATCGGCAAACCATCCGGCAGATATCCCCACCGGAATAAGGAAGAAATAGCTCAATAAAGCTCCCAAAAACCATGTGCCCATATAAAGTGGGCCGATTATATAGCCAATACCCACAGCCATAGGCGATACCCATACTCCAAAGAATATATTCTTTGCAGCCATAGCTGATGATGAAAATGCTGCAGGAATCTTTCCGAAATAATCTCTCAATGCCACAAATATTGCAGTAGCACCGAGGGTGGAAAACAGCAGCTTTGCCTTGCCTCCGCCTTCATCACCGGCCAGCAGCGTCTCTGAAGCGGCAATCCCCATAGGAAACGGCAGTTTTTCCTTTTCTATAAAGTGTTTTCTTATAATTGCGGTAAATATAACACCTAGTACTGCCCCTGCAAGGGTAACCATCAGGAGACTCAGAAAGCTTACTTGTGCATCCTTGTTTATCATCCATATACCTGGGATTGTAAATGCCAGGCCTCCTGCAACAAGCCCCCCTGCCGACATTGCAGTGTGAGTCACATTGATTTCATTGAGGTTGGTTTTTCCAAGGGCTTTTAGAATTGCGAGGGATAATATAGCAACAAATATAGTAGGCCAGGGAAGAGCACCCATTCTCAATGCCACATACACAGAGCTGGTTGTAATTACCACCGATCCCAAAGCTCCGATTATAATGCTTCTTGGGGTCAACTGTTCTTTAAATGAACTTGCATAGCCTATTCCCTTTTCACCCTTACGGTTTTCAGTTTGGATTTGCATAATGACCCTCCCTTACTAATCTATTAGAGCATCGTTCTTTTTTACGGAACTCCGTTCTATATTATAGATATATTACCATAATTTAGAATAATTCCATATATTAAGCTGCATGTATTCTTCTTTATAAAATCGATTCAAAACAGAACCCTGATGTTTCAAACATCAGGGTTCTGTTTTGCTGACAAGTCATATCATTCAACTCCAAAATAATGCTTCGGATCATCTGCATCTATTATGTTTGTCTCATACAAGAACAGTTCCCTCCGGGGAGTTGCAAAGACAACATTGCTGCCGTCAGTATTTCTTACCTCAGCTTTTCTTTCATTGGCTTGGTGTAGCTGCTGGAAAGACAGTATTTATCGCGCAGCCGGTTTACCATTTCATACAATGTGGTTTTATAATCCTTATCAGCGCCTCCGGTTTTGTATAGCTTCTTGAAATCCATCTGTACCTCCCCGAACTCCTTCTCTATAAAGGACATGAAATTCTTATAGGTAGTGCCTCTCAAATATAGTGTTCCCGGGAGAACATAATGAACACCACATTCTGCTGCACAGGCAAACATTTTGTCAAAGTTCTCCTCACTGTCAGTAATATATGGAATGATAGGCATAACATGCAGTCCTGTGCTGGCGTTTGTTTTCCTGAATTCCTTCAACACTCCGAACCGTTCCAGACTCTTTGAACCGCCGGGCTCAATCTTCTCCCGTACCGCCTCATCCATTGTTGTTATTGTAGCTGCAACATTTACATAAGTTATCCGGGATAACTCATCTATCAAATCATAGTCCCTCAATATAAGCTTTGACTTTGTTGATATAATAGCCGGTGTCCTATACTTTATCAAAAGCTTCAGTATTTGAGGCATTAGCCGGTAGTGGGCTTCAACGGGCTGATAGCTGTCTGTCACCCCGCCAATATTGATAATCTCTCTCTTCCAATTGTCTGAGCTAAGCTCCTTTTCAAGCTGCTCGACAACATTCTCCTTTACATATATGTCGTTGAAGAATCTGTCATTGCCCAAGTATTGGTGGGAGTACATGGCATAACAGTATTGGCAGCCATGGCGGCAGCCCCTGTATATGTTCAGGTCCCAACCGTAAGGAACCTTTCTCTTCAGCTTTGTAAGTGCGCTTTTCACATCCATTTTATTATTGCTGATCTTCTCCGTCATACATTATCCCCCTATAACCATACCCTCTCTAAGTACATTCAATACTTCCCCCCCATGGTTCTCCGGCTTTACCTTTGGAAATACCTTCATGATCATACCTTGCTCATCAATAATAAAGGTACTTCTTATCATTCCAATATAAGTATTTCCATATATCTTTTTTTCACCCCAGGTCCCATAGGCCTCAGACACTTTATGTTCAATATCACTCAACAGGTAAAATGGAAGTCCATACCTCTCTCTGAACTTCTGATGGGACGCCTCATTGTCTGCGCTTATGCCCAATACAACAGCACCCTCAGCCAGTATCAAATCGTAAACATCTCTGAAGCTGCAGGCTTCCTTTGTGCAGCCGGGGGTATTATCCCTGGGATAAAAAAACAAAACCACTTTTTTACCTTTGAATTCTGAAAGACTTACATTCTTTCCATAACCGTCCTTAAGCAGGAAGTCTGCTGCAGCGTCTCCTTGTTTAAGCATGTTACTACACCTCCATTTCTGTATTATACTTGCTGCTAAATAGTACTAACTTAATCATACCACTCTTATGGAAATGCTTCAATAAAACTACCGGAGAGAATTCGCACAAAAAAATACAGAGCCTTACACTCTGTATTTTTTATTATATTGTCCTGCTTTATTTCATCTTGATATTTGTTTCTTACCTATATCCATTTGCAAGAACTACAAATGCCTTGCGGAACCATCCTTTATAAAAGTCTATTTCGAAAAAATTTACTTCCTCCGCAATATCGTCCTGCACCAGAAAAGTTCTGTCTCCTACCTGTGTTATAACATCCCCATCATGTGGTTCATCCAGAACCAGCTCAAAGGCGAGGGTAGGTCAGCCACAATAATCATCAAATACTATTCTGAGGGTCCTAGATTCAATCTTTGATAGTTCTGTTTCGGCTCTACCAGTGATCTTAATATCCATATTATCCCTCCACTCACATATGAATAGCTAATATATCCATGAATCAATTATAAGTAAATTATGAATTATCTGATAAGTTAATTATGAATTATCCGGCAAATAAAATCAAGTAAAATCCGCTTTTGTGATTAAAATAACAAAGATACCATAAACAAATACGGTATCTTTGAGTGCTATTGGGTCACCCTCCCCCAAACTCCACAGCTTCTTTCTATAGTAAGCCTTCTTTAATATGTCTTACTGCTTCTTCCGGTGACAGCTTATTCTGTTCACCTACCCGCATATCCTTAAGCGTCAGCAGATTATTATCAATCTCTTCATCTCCGATCAGAATAACATAAGGGATTCCCAGCTTATTGGCATATGCAAGCTTTTTAGAGAGCTTTGCATCCTCCATATATACTTCTGTAATGATGCTTTCAGCCCTCAGGCTATTTGCGGTCATTGCAGCATACTCTATATTATCATTCATCGGAACAATTAAGACCTGGGTCAGAGAAGCTGTATCCTTATCCAGAACAATACCCGCTTCCCTCAGTTGATAGAACAGCCTGGTCAACCCTATTGATATTCCCACTCCCGGCAGCTTCTGGTCAGTATAGTACTCTGCCAGGTTATCATACCTTCCTCCGGAGCACACCGATCCGATGCCGGGATAGTCATCCAGGATCGTTTCGTATACTGTTCCGGTATAATAATCCAAGCCCCTGGCAATCTTTAAGTCTATTTTACAGTTCTTGTCCGGAACACCAAAAAGGTTAATGAATCGTACCACCTTTGATAATTCCTCAAGTCCTTCCTTAAACATTTCGTTTTCAATTCCGAGCTGGTTTAATGCTTCTAAAATCTCGGGATTGCTGCCTCCGATGTTTACAAATTCAATAATTTTCTCAACGATGTTCCCATTTTCACATATATCCGCCAATTCCTTCTTCACTGCGTCAATACCGGTCTTATCCAATTTATCAATTACCTTTAAAACCTCTGATTTGTCAGCGATACCCAGAGAATCGAAAAAGCCGTTCAAAACTTTCCTGTTGTTTATGCGAATCGAAAATGACTCAAATCCGAGATCCTTGAATGTCGAATAGATGATGCTTGGAATTTCTGCATCATTTATTATATTAAGCTTTCCATTTCCTATAATGTCAATATCACACTGGTAAAACTCACGGAAGCGCCCTTTTTGATTTCTTTCACCTCTGAACACTTTTCCAATCTGATATCTGCGAAAGGGAAAAGTCAGTGAGGATATATATTGAGAAACATACCTTGCCAATGGTACTGTCAGGTCAAATCTCAAGGATAAGTCATTATCACCTTTATTGAACCTGTAGATTTGCTTCTCAGTTTCCCCGCCCCCCTTTGCCAGCAATATCTCCGATTTTTCAATAATTGGTGTATCAATAGGAAGAAAACCATAATTTTCAAAGTTTTTTCTTATTGTATCAAGCATATTATTGAATGCTATCTGCTGATATGGCAGCAGCTCCATAAAGCCAGGCAGAATAGACGGCTTCACAATTTCCTTTTTCATCACTAATCCTCCTCGTTTAGTACATTATACAATTTATATCTTTCTATAAAATAATAAAACCCATGCAGTTCTTGTACCTGCATGGGAATAGCCAGTATCTCTATCTTACAATCACCACAGATACAATGCCGGCAAAATCAGCAGGCTTGAATCTATAGTATTTTACCATAACCAGCCATTATATTCAATATGTCTGTAAATCCCATAAAGAGATTAAATTACACTTTCTTGAAATATATTCAGATGTTTTTGATTCCTGATATAATGTGAAAAAAGCCTTCCTATACTATGTAATTGCATAATATCGGAAGGCTTTCCATATTCATTAAATGTCTTAACGCTGTTTCAGCGCTTAATAATACTAGAAATTGTAGTTGTCGATATTGTCCTTTGTGAATACTACACGTTCAGGAAGCAAAACTATGCCGGAGTCATCAGCCGTGTATGAATATCCCTGGATAGTATTTGGTTCTACCTTGAGTGAACCTATTCCGGGAACTTCAATAGTATCACCAACCTTAAAGGTGTTGCCTGCTGCCAGCCAGTAGGCAACATATGCGCCTATGGCACCCTGTACCTTGCAATCCCATAAACCGAACTGCGGTATTGTACCATCCTTTACAAAATCCCTCATTGAACTTGGAGTTGCAAAACCGGTGATTATTACCTTCCCATTCTTCTGAAGGTTCTTTGCAGCCTGGGCCATTGCCGGAAGAGCCGTGGAGTCGGGACAAAGTATTGCATCTATAGTTGGATACGTCTGAAGTATTGACTGTCCCACCTGCAGTGATTTCTGAGCATCCTGCTCGCCATACTGGGTAGTGACAAGCTTCCAGCCCGGGTACTCCTCGGCTATGTACTTCTTTGCATAATCAACCCAGGAATTCTGGTCTGTTACTGTAGGACTGGAATAGAAGAATGCAAATTCAGCATCCTTTTTCTGTTCTTCCGTCATTTGTGATGCAGCCATATCTACAAGCATAGTTCCAAGCAACTCCGGTGTACCCTGGTTTACATAGATGGAACGGTACTGCGGGTCAACGTCGGAGTCCCATGTAACAACTTTCACACCCTTGTCAAGAGCATTCTTCAAAGCCTGATTCAGACCGTCCGGTGACAGTGATGAAACAGCAATGGCATTAGCACCCTGATTTACTGCACTGTTTATGATCTGCACCTGATTTGCCACAGCTGCTTCAGGAGATCCGTCATACTTACAGTTAAAGCCGACCTGCTTTGCGATTTCCTGGGCACCAACATTTGCAGACTCAAAGAACATATTGCCTGTAAGCTTTGGTATGAATACTACGTTAATATCCTTTGGTTCTACTGCTTTTGCAGCAGCAGGTGTACTTTCTGCCGCTGCCGGTGCTGCAGTCTCTTCCGGAGCTTTTGGAGCACAAGCTGCCAATGTTGACATTACCATTGTCAGTACCAAAAGAATTGACAATAACCTGAGCTTTTTCATTGATCTTCCCCCTTTATTTTAGTATTATCCTTGGATAATATTGATCTTTTTGCTATTTTGGTATTTATCAATGACTTAAAGGAAATACTGCGCATTGCTACGGCAATTATCAATAGAAGACCTATTGCCACACTTATATATTGGGTAGATACGTTTGCCATCTGCAGTCCAAACCTCATAATGCCTACGATTACACTGGCCAATGCCGTACCCGCAACACTTCCCACTCCACCTGTAATAGCTGTGCCTCCCAAGACTACAGCTGTTACTATGGGCATTGTCATCTCGGCACCGAGATCAGGCCTGGAGCCTCCCAGGTATGAAGTAAGTACTATTCCTGCTATAGCAGCACTGATTCCGGATAGTATATAGGTGCTCATTATTATCCTCTTCGTGTCTATACCTGAATATCTTGCCGAATTCTTGTTTATTCCTACAAGAAATACATATCTTCCGTATTTTGTTTTGTGCAAAATGAAATATGCTGCAATTGTAAGCACCAGAAAGATTATCAGTGGATTTGGAATTCTGAAAATGTTACCATTGGAAATATTTACGAATTCCTGAGGCATTCCGCTTATACCTTCAAATGCACTGGCCCCGGATAATCCCATTACAACAAGAGAGAGCCCCGAGAAAAGGAATGACCCCCCCAGAGTGACCACCATCGCTTGAACTCCGGTATAAGCAATTAGAAATCCGTTCAAAGCCCCGCATAAAGCTCCGACCATCAATGCAATGGGTATAGTGAGCCATATATTTATACCTGCAATCTTCCATGTCACGCCAATTACTATGGATATCAGGCCTATTATCGAGCCTGCTGATATATCAATTCCACCTGTTATTACAACAAAAGTCACGAATAATGAAATTATACAGATACATATAAAATCATTTATACTGTAAAGCAACACACTAAGCTTGAGGAACCGGGGATTTATAGTCCCAAACACAACAATTTCAATTATGAGAAGCAATAATAAGGCAATTTCCCATCTGAACAATTTCTTCAGGTTATACATTGTTCACACCTCCATTTGCATCACTCTTGGCTTCTGCAGTCAAAAACCTGGAGGACAGTCTTTCCTTTCTTGCCTTATCCGACATATAAGAGTGCAGCACCGCATCAGCAACAACAATTGTGATCAGGAGAATACCGGATATGGTATTATTCCAGTATGCCGGCACCTTTAAAAAAACCAGGGCCGTATTTATCGAATTCATAATTACCGCTCCCAGAGACGCTCCTACTACTGAACCAATACCTCCGTTCAGACTCACACCACCAAGGACACATGCTGCGATGGCAGTCATCTCAGTGCCGTTTCCGGCGACATTTCCAACAAACCCTACCTGGCTCACATACACAAGTCCGGCAATTGCTGAACAGACACTTGATATTACAAAGGCTGTTATCCTCATGAAATTAACGGGAATCCCGATCAATACCGCACCGTCAATATTATCGCCTATCGCCGCAAAGTATTTGCCCCTCTTTCCTTTGGAAAGGTATACCTGAAGAATTATAACTGCAATTACTGTCAGAAGTACAAAAATATTGATGCTGCCAAACAGTTCTGCCTGGGATGCATTTTTGAAATAGTCAGGCAGATTTTCCACCCACTTGCCCCCTGTATATATGAACATCAAGCCCCTCAGAACTCCCATTGTACCCAGGGTCATGACAATTGCCGGAATCTTGAGCTTTGCAACTCCATACCCATTTATAAACCCAGCTGCCGCACCAACCGCCAGAGTTACTGCGAATATCTCCAAAAGACTTTTATTACTACGCAGCATCGTAGCCGCTACAGCAGCACACATGCCCAAAACAGCACCCACAGACACATCAATATCTCCCATAAAAATTACAAATGCCATCCCTACTGCCAGGAATACATACATTACACTGCCTTTTAAGGTAAGACCTATATTTTGAAGGTTCAGGAAAGCAGGGTTTACAGCCCCTACTATAAGGAACAAAATCAAAAGAAAAGCAGCTACCGTAATTTCTCGTGTCTTGAGGAGCTTTCTAAGAAATACTTTCATTTTTGCACTCCTCCTTATTAAAGACTCCGAAGGAGGCCGCCATTAATTTATCCAGCGTTATATCCTCCCGCTCAAAACTGTGTATTATAGTACCCTGGCACATAATATCGGCACGGTCGCATAGTTCGACGATCTCTTCAAGATCCGAGGAGATCAGAACAACCCCATGCCCCTGCTCCTTCAACCCATATATTATTTTATACACATCGGAACGGGCACCCGCATCAATTCCTCTGGTAGGTTCATCAAGGATGATGACCTTCGGTGCTGTGGACAGTACCCTGCCTATTACCACCTTTTGCTGATTGCCCCCTGAAAGGGATTTCAACACCTGATCCTGCCCTGTCACTTTTATCCTGAAATCATTTATGTACTTTTCAGCTATATGCTTTTCCTTCTTTATATCTATTTTGATTTTCACCAGCCATTTAAGTACGGAAGAAGTAAGGTTGCACATAACATCGGTTATTGGAAAGGTACCGTTGAGATACCTGTCCTCCGGCACATAATTCAAGCCTTTTCTGATAATATCGCTGGTCTTGAGACCGGTAATATCCTCTCCGTTCAGATATACATGCCCTCCCAAAACCTCACCGATGCCGAAAACAGCCTCAGCAAATTCGGTACGTCCGGCCCCCACTACTCCGGCTATGCCGAGTATCTCCCCAGGATGCACAGATAGATTTATATCCTTGAAACCATAGCCTGTAAGCTTATCAAGTACCAGGACCGGTTCCAGACATTCATAATCGACATTCGTCTTGCAGCTCCTATCCGACTTTTCACCACAGCTCCCAAGATTCGGAGGCAAAAGACCCTGAATCAGCATCTCCTTTGTGAACCCCTCCACAGGTCCCGACAGGGTAATTGCACCATCCCTGAGGATTACTACCCGTGTGGCTATCTCAAAAACCTCGGTCAAACGGTGTGTTATATAGAACATTCCTATACCCTGACCTCTAAGCTCCAGTATGACCTTGAACAACGATTCTATTTCATTAAAGCTGAGGGCGGATGTAGGTTCATCAAGTATAAGTATTTTTGCTTCCCTTAGAAGTCCCCTTAATATTTCAATAAGCTGCTGCTCTGCAATTGATAAGGTTTCTGCTGTTCTTTCCAATGCTATGTTCCAGTTCAGTTCCTCCATCAGCCTGATAAGCTTTTTCTTAAGCTCAGCCTTGTTCTCATTGAAGCCGATAAGTATGTTCTCCTCTACTGTCATATTGGGAAACAGCATCGGTTCCTGGGGTACAAGGTATATCCCCTTTTGGAGTGCCGCAGAAGGGACTGATAGTACTGCCCTGTCACCATTTATATATATTTCCCCCGAATCAGGGGTGTAGATACCCATCAATATTTTCATAAGAGTACTTTTTCCTGCACCGTTTCCTCCTATTAGTGCCATAACCTCGCCGGAGTATAGCTCAAGGGAAATGCCCTTGAGAACCGGATTGCTGGAAAACGACTTTACAATGCCGGACAGACGAACCAGAGCTACTCCGGCATCCGGAATTCCCTCCATAATTTCTACCTCCTCCAATTGCAGCTTGTTAGAAATCAATCGTATATGTACTACAAAAAATAATTGAAAATACAACCAATATATACCTGTTAATTTGATAATAATTCAAATCATTTGTTTTGTCAATAAATTATTGTTCATTTTCTAGCCGGCAAATATTATGTATGCAATATCAAATACACACCTTTGAATTTCCGACATTTTAACATTGTTATTGTCGTATTATCAAGGTATTTAAATACCATTTCACCAAATATTTTTTTTAGTTTTTAGAATATTGACATCAATACCAATAATTGTTATACTCTAATTATGTTAAACAAATTATTATGTTATAAACAAATGTTCAATTTTATTAAGTGTGGTGAAAAATATGAATTATGAAGAAAATTTGCTTTTCAAGGTAGCCTGGTTCTATTATATGGAGAACAAGACCCAGCAGCAGATTTCCGAGCAGTTGAATCTGTCCAGAATGAAGGTGGTAAAGTATCTGGAGACGGCAAGAAACGAAGGAATTGTGCAATTCAAAATCAAATCCGATGGCGAGAACCGTGTGAAGATAGAGCAGCTGCTTATGCAGAAATTCAATCTGAAGGATGCATATGTCATTCCAACAGCAAGCTCCAATGTCAATGAATCTATAGCCAAAGCGGCAGCCCAATATATAGAAGGCCACCTTACTCCCAATTGCTATATTAATGTAGGATATGGCGATACAGTATCCCGTACCATAAGCAACCTGGTATTTTCTCTGGATATGCCTGTGTCGCTGGTGACCCTTTCAGGGGGCGTATCCTGTTATACTTCCGCAATGGCAGGCGCAAACAAAAGTGATTCCACGAAGCCCACTCCCCAGATATATGTCGTACCGGCACCGCTGATTGTTTCTAATGTGGAGCTTTCACAGGCAATCTGGGAAGAGAAGTCGGTAAAAGAAATAATAAGCATGACGGAAATGGCTTATATGACAGTAGTCAGTATAGGAGCTGTAGATGAAACCGCTACAATATTCAAGGACAATAAGATAAGCAAGAATGAGCTTGTTCTCCTCAGGATGAATGGCGCAGTGGGGGATATTCTCAGCCAGTTTTTTGACAAAAACGGGGAAAAAATCGAGTATGAGCTTCACGACCGCTTAATAAGTACAAAGCTTGACACACTGAAAACCATGAAAAACGTAATAGGCGTCGCCGGTGGCTTAAGAAAGGTACATGCAATACACGGAGCCTTGAAGGCAGGCTATCTGGACGTCCTTATTACCGATGAGGCTACAGCCGAAAGCCTGGTGGATCTGGTGGAAATATAATCATTTATAAATGGGGGATGTATCATGTCAAAGTATTTGATGGCTATTGATGCAGGCACGGGCAGTGTCAGATCAGTTATTTTTGATATTTACGGAAACCAGCTTGGTGCCGCACAGCACGAATGGGAGCACAAGACCGATTCCAGATATCCCGGCTCCATGGATTTTGATGTGGAGTACAATTGGCAGCTTACGGCGGACTGCATTAAAAAAGTCCTTGCCGATACAGGGATTAATGGAAGTGAAATTGTTGCAATTGCTACGACAAGTATGCGTGAAGGAATCGTGTTGTACGATGAAAACGGCAAGGAAATCTGGGCTTGCGCCAACGTTGATTCCCGTTCCGGTGCAGAGGTTGAAGAGCTGATCGCAAAGGACAGCTCTCTGGAGCGTGACATCT
This sequence comes from Clostridia bacterium BRH_c25, assembly GCA_001515955.1. The sequence continues at coordinate 19,851 of LOES01000089.1, forward strand.
ATAAGCTTTCCGGGCAAACCTTCGCTTTAGGCGCACTTCCTAGAATTCTATGGGTTAAAAATCATATGCCAGATATCTATAATAAGACAAAGACAGTAACAATGTTCAACGATTGGCTTATTTACAAGCTTTCAGGTATTTTATCCGTTGAACCGTCCAATGGTTGTACTACCGGAATCTTTAATTTGAAAAAGCGTGGATGGCAGCCGGAGATAGCTGGAAGATGCGGACTCAAGGAGGATATTTTCCCTGTTGTATTTGAAAGCGGAAGTGTAGTCGGAAAAGTATCCCCAATCTGCAGCGGTATCACAGGTCTGAATAACGGTACTCTGGTAGTAGCAGGGGGCGGCGATGCTCAGCTGGGCGCCGTAGGTGTCGGCGTGGTCTCCGGGAACCAGATCGCCGTCTTCGGTGGAAGCTTCTGGCAGCTGGAGTGCAATACTGCCGATCCAAAGCTTGAGGATAACTGCCGCATCAGAGTAAACTGCCATGCCGTGCCGGGTATGTTCCAATATGAGGCTATTGCCTTCTATCCCGGGCTGGTATTGCGCTGGTACAGGGATGCCTTTTGCCAGATGGAAAAACAGATAGGCCGGGAGACCGGAGAGGATCCGTACTCCCTTTTGGATAAAGAGGCGGCATTGGTTCCTGCCGGAAGCAATGGTATGATGTGTGCTTTTTCAGATGTTATGAATTATATCTCCTGGAAGCATTCATCCCCCACCTTTACAAACTTCGCACTGGATTCCCGGGCATTCAACAGATACACCTTCTACAGGTCGCTTCTGGAGAATGCCGCCCTCATTACCAAGGGGCATTTGGAAATGGTTCAGGAGCTTACAGGAAGTACCCCTGATGAGATCGTATTTGCAAACGGTGCTTCAAAGAGCAGGTTATGGTGCCAGATAATGGCGGATGTTTTGGGAGTCAGAATAAAGGTACCGAAGGTCAAGGAAGCTACCGCACTGGGTGCCGCTATCTGTGCCGGTGTTGGTGCAGGAGTTTACGAGAGCATTCAGTCTGCTTCTTCCACCCTTGTTGCATGGGATAAAGAATATATACCTGATCCCGATAATAACAACACTTACAGTAAAATGTACAAAGCCTGGAGGCAGATGTACAAGGTTCAGTTAAAGCTCAGCGACAGCGGCATTACTGAACATATGTGGAAGGCTCCCGGACTTTAATACATTAACATAAGGAGGTAGTATAATGTTCACTGTTCATGAGGATGATTTTGAATATCGGTTTGGTGACAGCGGTCCAAAGTATCTCATGAGGGGACCCAGAGCCAATTTCGGAGTAGTTGTATTAAAGCCCGGTCAGGACTTTAGCAATCACTTTCATAATCTCATGGAGGAAAACTTCTTCATACTCGAAGGGGAAATTGAATTCACTGTAAACGGCCAAAAGGTTCTCTGTAAAAAAGGTGACTTTATCCATGTGGAGCCGGAAGAGACGCATTATCTTATAAATCTTTCCGATGTCGTTGCAAAGGCTGTATTCTGCCTGGCTCCGTATCAGGAAAAGGACAAGGTTGAAGTACCCCTTGAGTAATATTTATAATGTAAAATGTTTTTCGCGAAATATATAGGAGGTAATTTTATGGCAGATTTGGATGGCAACAAAGCCGCAAAGGAATATCATATAGGTGTTCCACAGGCAAGATCAAGCTTTAGTGTCAAGGGCATGGACAATGTTGATTGGGGAATGAAGGACAGATTGTCCAGGATATTCAATCCCAAGAGTGGAAATACCGTTATGCTGGCCTTTGACCATGGTTATTTCATGGGTTCCACCCAAGGGCTGGAAAGGCTGGATCTTTCCATACCGCAGCTGGCCGAAGACATAGACGTCTTTATGGGTACCAGGGGAGCTGTCAGAAGCTGCATATCTCCCATATTCAACAAGGCGGTGGCTCTAAGGTGTTCGGCAGGCAGTACAATGGCCTCTGAAGATGTAATCAGGGAAGTCATCGGTGTCGACATAGAGGATGCCATTAGAATGAATGCATCCTGCATGGCCGTCCAGACCTTTATAGGCACAGAGGAAGAAAGAAAATCCCTTGAAAATCTGGTAAGAACGATTGATGCGGGTAATCGATATGGAATTCCTACCCTCGGTGTTGTTGCAGTTGGAAAGAATATGGTCCGGGACACACGCTTCTTCCTTTTGGCCACAAGAGTACTTGCAGAGCTTGGAGCACAGATCATCAAAACCTATTACTGCGAAGAATTCGAAAAGGTAACTGCGGCGTGCCCTGTTCCTATTGTTATTGCAGGGGGCAAAAAGCTTCCCGAGGAAGAGGCCCTTGAGCTGGCATACAAGGCAATTCAGAATGGCGCAAACGGTGTTGATATGGGCAGGAACATATTCCAATCGGAAAATCCCAAGGCTATGATAAAAGCAGTATCGAAAATCGTTCATGAAAAGTATACTGCCAGGATGGCTTTTGAGCTTTACAAGGATATCAATGGCTAATTATCAACCGGATTTCATTCGTAACATACAGGACCGCATTTCCCGATTGCAGTATAAATTGCTCTTCGATAAATGCGGTCATTCTTTTGTGGCAAAGCTCTGTCTTACAGCTCACAAATATTATCTTTATCAGAAGGCTCGTATCCTGCAATTGCTTCAAAGGAAATATCCAGAGGTACGCGTTCCTTCAAGTCCTCATCGTAATAATGCCACCACTCTGTATTAATTGTCCTGAATCCGTGTCTTACCATGGCATCAGTTAGTACAGCCAGATTCTTAGCTGCTGCTTCAGTCATTTCAGAGCTTTTCCTTGAAGCCTTTTCAGAAAAATCATCAAATCCGGTAGGCATCTCAAGCTCCTGTCCCGATGTATCGACAAGGGTGACATCCACGGCGTATCCGCTGTTGTGTATGGAGCCCCCTTTATTCGGATCTGCAACAAAATCATGCAGCGGCATGATATCCCACATTAATTTCTGAGCAGAAAAAGGACGGTAAGCGTCCCATATCTTTATCCGCAAGCCCTTCTTCATCAGCTCTTCATTAGCTTTGATCAGCTTGTAGGCCGTGCTTTTCTGCATAGCGCACAAAGGCCTCGAGTATATTTCCCTGCCGATGAAATTGTCTTTTGAAGCATATTTTAACTCTATTTCAAATTCTTCAGACAATACTCTTATATCCACCAGGTTTGCAGCAAGTCTTTTTACTTCATCTTCATAATTGCACTTCTTTGTATCCATTAAAAACTCCATCTCCGCTTCTATAATATTCAGGCTTATAAGCTACAGCAGATGAGTGATAAAATCCTTCAGGCTCTCGCGCTTTCTGCCCCTTATTCCAACTACCTGCTCTGATGCGACCATAGAATTCAAAACAGCCTCTTCCTCGCATTCGGCTACCGCCCTGAAAACCTCATCAAGCTTATCTTCCTTCAGTATTCTTATATCAATTATTTCCTTGCCCGACCGGTTTTCCAGTACATTTGCCGTAGAGAAGGCAAACATTATTTCTCCGCTCCCGTGACCGATATATGAGCCCAGCCTTGCCAAGCCCACTCCCGCCCTCCTGCATATTCTTCCAAGCTGTCTGCTGTCAAGGGGCACATCTGTTGCTATGATTGAAATGATAGAACCTTTATCTTCATGGTTCTCCGCCTCAAGAGCTTTAGAAATCTCACTTCCGATGTTTTTCCCGTTAATGGACAGGTCCTTTAACCGTCCATGGTTGGACAGAACCAGAACTCCTACGGTAAAAGCTTGTCCATCCAGTGATACGACCCGTGATGCGGAACCGATGCCGCCCTTAAGGTGATGGCAGCTCATACCCTTGCCCGCACCGGTATCCCCTTCGTCAAAATCTACTGCTGCAGCTTCTATGGCTTCAAATACATGCTCCTTTTTTACGGCTCTCAGTTGAATATCGTTGAGGTAGCTGTCATTGCATTCGAATACCAACGGATTGACAGACTCTATTTCCACATTATCTTTTTTCCCTTCTTTTATCAAGTACTCCACTACCGCATCATGAACCAGTCCGACATTCAGTGTATTGGTCAGAGCTATAACCGATTCCATACTTCCCAGTTCGTCAACCTGCACCAGTCCAAGGGATTTTCCAAAGCCATTCAATACATAGGAGCCTGCAACTAGTTTATTTGTAAAAATATTCTCTTCCGATGGAATTATTACCGTAACACCGGTTTTGCTTTCCTCGGTGTCAATAGTGCAATGTCCTACCCGGACGCCTTCCACATCAGTTATTTTGTTCAGCCTTCCCTTCGGCAGCTCACCTATTCTTATTCCATAGTCTTCTATTCTTTTTTGCTTTACCATACTCATTTCACCTCAAATTCTAATATACACTTTTTTATATGCTTCTCATTATCTCCTTGAAGCTCTCCAGTGCTGATTCCAGATTTTCTATAATATCAATTGCCAACTCATCCGGGTCAGGCAGATTATCAAGGTCTGCAAGACTTTTGTCCTTTATCCAGGTAATATCAAGGCTTGTTTTATCACGGTTAATAATCTCGTCATAGGTAAACTTCCTCCACCGGCCTTCCGGATTCGTTTCAGGATGCCAGGATTCTTCCCTTTTGTGTCTGTTTTCAATATTGTAACAATCTACGAAGTTATCAAGATCATCAACCTTTAACGGGTTTTTCTTTAAGGTAAAGTGAATATTTGTTCTGAAATCATATATCCACACTTCTTTAGTCCACGGATCTTTACTTGCCGGCTTATTGTCAAAGAATATTACATTTGCCTTTACACCCTGTTTGTAGAAGATTCCCGTAGGCAATCGCAGTATAGTGTGAAGATCTGTAGTTTCAAGAAGCTTCTTTCTTATTGTTTCACCAGCTCCACCCTCAAAAAGAACATTGTCAGGCACAACAACAGCAGCCTTACCGTCTGTCTTAAGAATTGTCCTTATATGCTGTATAAAATTCAACTGCTTATTGCTGGTGGCTGCCCAGAAGTCCTGACGGTTATATGTAAGATCTTCGCTTTCCTGCTCACCTTCTTCATTTGTAAAGGTCATGCTGCTTTTCTTCCCAAAGGGCGGATTGGTAAGTACATAATCCACTCTCAAGCCCGTATCAGCAACGAGAGAGTCTGCTGAGGAAATAAAATTTTCCCCTTCAATATCCCCGATATTATGCAGGAACATATTCATAAGAGCCAACCTTCTGGTATTAGCTACGATTTCATTGCCAAAGAAAGTCCCATGCTTAAGAAACCTGCTTTGCTCCTTATCCAGCTTATAATTCTTCAGGATGGAATCGTAAGCCGCCAGCAAAAACCCGCCCGTACCGCAGGCAGGGTCAGATATAGTCTTCATAGGCTCAGGCCTCATACATTTCACAATGGCTTTTATAAGGGCTCTGGGGGTAAAGTACTGACCCGCTCCACTCTTTACATCCTCAGCATTCTTTTCAAGAAGCCCCTCATATATCTGACCTTTTATATCGGTACCCATTGTGCTCCACTGCTCTTTATCAATCATATCTATCAATCTGGAAAGCTTTGCAGGGTCCTGTATCTTGTTCTGTGATTTGATAAATATCTGACCTAGTATTCCTTTAAGCTTCCCTAATTCACGCAACAATTCGCTATAGTGGAGTTCCAATTCAGCTCCACGTTTTTCGGTAAGGCTTTCCCATCCGTACTTTTTGGGTACGGGTAGTGTTCTATTATAAGGCGGCTTTGAATATTCATCTGCAAGCTTCAGGAACAACAAATATGTGAGCTGCTCCAGATAATCTCCATAGCCTACCCCATCATCCCTTAAAGTATTACAGAAACTCCATATCTTCGATACTACACTTGTAGTATTGTTTTCACTCAATTCTTTGTCCTCCTCTTACCGGTCTTCTTAGGTTGCTGTGATTCTCTTTCAGTCTTTATTCTCTCTAATAGCTTTTCAGCCGGTTCATCATTTGGGTCTTGAGGTACAAGTTTGCCTTCAAAGGCTTTCTTTAATATGCTCTGACGTAAAGTTTCTGCTTGTACTAAGCCCTGTTCAATAATTTCCTCAATTTTATCACAAACAGATAAGCGGGACTCAATTTCTTGAACAATTTGCAATTGCTCGCCAAGCGAACAAATTGGAATGACTAATTCCTTTAATTGAGTTGTATTCACTCTTGGACGGCCAACTCCATGAATCTTATTTTCAAGAATTTTGAAAACTTGTCTAGAAGAAAGAAAGAATCCCAGATATTTGTTATTAATTTTTTTACCTTTTATACGAACACAGAAACAATCGGCTTTATTTATAGCTTTTTGTATATATTCTGGTAATAACACCACTCTGACCTTCTCACTAATGAACGAAGAAAAAATAATGTCTCCTGCCGAAACTGTGTGCTTTTTCAGCTTCTCATACTTTTCTTCTGTTACATAAGATTTCTTATCTTCAAAAAACTCAAGCTCACCAATATTTTCTAAGCGTATTACCCTAATACCCTGCTCCACATAATCAGAACTTTTGAGGTTAGAACCAAAAGGTCCATCAAATATCTCAGCACTAGTATTCCCTAGCCTCACCCTAGCCCAGTGTTCTGGGAGTATCGGTAGTTCTGAAGTTTCTTCAATAGCCCCTAAATTATTATTTATATTTGGCTTAAGTTTTTTCCTACTTTCCTTAGAAATTTTAGCTCGCTCAGTTAGTATCTCTTCAAGCAGCTCTGATCTTATAGACAAGTCCTTTTGTTCTTTTCTCCATTCTTCTGTCAACTTCCCCTCAAAAGCCCATTTGAGAACAGCTTGACGATATACCTTCAATTGCTGTTGTGCTAGCTTTAGACTTTCGACTCCCTTGTCGAGTTCACTGAAAAGTTCTTCAAGTTTTGCTACAATGCGATGCTGCTCAGATAGTGGTGGAATCGAAAAATCATAGTTCCATAAGAGACTAGGGTCAACATGAGGAGTTCCCGTACCTTTGGCATGTGTATTAATCTCAATATACTTAGATTGAAGAAAGTAATAGGCATAGTCATTCAATATTCCCGGAAAGTTAATCCTTACTAATGTACTTCCTAGTACCCCTTTTACTGCCTTGCCAACATAACCTGAACGTGACCCATCCCAAACCATAAGAAAATCATTATTATCACATAAAACACACCCTATACCATCTGTGTACTCATCTATTATGTTTTTTTCAAAAGCTTGTATATTTACATAAGGTAAACTACATATATCTGTCACTTCTTTTGAGACATTTTTGGGCTTCTTACCCTTTTCGGATACAACAAACTCTCCAAGCTTTGTTTTAACCCACCCTCTTGGTAGTTCACTTCCACTCTCCATCCCTTACGCCACCAATCCTTCATTCAATTCTGCAATAATTTCATCTGTTTTATCTCCAAATAACTGCCACATCCTGCCCAATCCGCCTTTTGCATCAAATGGTGCGTAGTCCAGGTCTTCCTTATCCAAATGGAAGGACATGGTTATATGGTCTTTTACCATACGAAGCCACTCCATCTGCTCTGCACTAAACTTCAGGGCTCCTGCCTGCTTCCTGAATGCCCATTCCTGGAAATTCTTATCTACAGTTTTATCATAAGGTATCAATGTTCCATCAATACCTGCTACTCTTCTTACCAGCGAAACAAGTGCAATCAACTCATTTTTAGGGTTGCCACATTCCACATTATCCAGCTGCTCGTATGCCTGCCATACTCTGTAAGGTGCAAGAGTAGGCTTGTCAGTTTTAAGTATTTCCAAAAGCTCTTTAACCATAGCATAGGTTAATTCCCTGCGCCTGTATGGCTGGCTGTAGAAAATCTGAAGTGCGGTTATTTCATCCTTATGGCTGTCGATATACACTTTAAAATCCCCCACTACTTCAGCTGCATTATCCTTTGCCTGCTTATCCCAACCGGCAAAATCCACTGTATCAATATTAACAGCATCTATAATCTGCTCATGAGCCTTTCTCACATTTTCTACATATGTGTTCAACTCACCCGTGAATGCAGTGGCAGCTTCCTTTTTCAATTCTTCTTGTATTTCTGCAAGCTGAGGAGGCTCAGGGTTTACTTCTTCCGGAATACCAAGCCTTTGCCGGGCAGTCTCCTCAATTATATCCGGATTATACGCATCCAGCAAAGCTTTTGCTGCCTGTTTCAAGCTCTTACCGTGAGCTTTCTGCCGGAACAGCTCTTTTTCCTTGTCTGTCAGCTGCTTTTCAAGTCTTATCAATCGATTGGCAAGACTTGTATAAAGATCCTCATCCCTTGCACCCACTGCAATAGCTGTTAATAGGTCTTTCAATGAAACTGTCGGTTTTCTTTCAAGAGGTCTGCTGTCGGTTTTTATTGATTTTGTAACACCTATAGCATCTACTATGGCAAAGTGATCTTTGGTGTATTGTGCTGAAGGTGTAACTTTTCTAAGATCATCAAGTGTTATTGTACGTGTACCTCTCCCTTTCATCTGTTCAAAATAATTCTTGCTCTTTACATCACGCATGAAAATAAGACACTCCAAGGGTTTTACATCAGTGCCCGTCGCAATCATATCAACAGTAACGGCGATTCTTGGGTCGTAGTCATTTCTGAATTGAGCCAATACTGATTTGGGATCTTCTTCGGAATTATATGTAACCTTTTTGCAAAAGGCATTCCCTTCATTAAATTCCTCTCTGACAATCTGTATAATATCATCTGCATGGCTGTCGGTCTTTGCAAATATAAGAGTCTTGGGAACCTCATTACGATGGGGGAATATCTCCGGAAGTTTTTCTTTAAAGGTTCTGATTATCGCTCTTATTTGTGTCAGATTCACTACTTCATCATCCAGCTTCTTTGAGTTATAAGCAAAATCCTCATCCAACTGCTCCCACCGCTTGCGCCTTGTAAGCTTTTCCCTCTTGTCTACATATTCACCCTTCCATATAACCGATCCGGCTTTTGTTATCTGTGTTTCAATCAGATATACATTATATCCGACATTAACTCCATCAACTATAGCTTCTTCATGAGTATACTCACTCACTATATTTTGATTGAAAAAGCCGAAGGTTCTGTTGTCAGGAGTTGCCGTAAGACCTATCAGGAAAGCATCAAAGTAATCCAATACCTGCTTCCACAAGTTATAAATACTCCTATGGCACTCATCTATAACAATGAAATCAAAAAACTCAATGGGTACTCTATCATTATAGGCAACTGGAACCGGCTCCCTTTTTTCCCACCGTACCTCTCCCGGGTTTATTTCTTCTTCAGTCTCTGCAAGCTCCTCCCCCTTCAGGATTGAATACAGCCTCTGAACTGTGCTGATGCAAACATGACAATCGGAAGGGATATAACTTGATTTCAGGCGTTGCACATTATAGAGTTCTGTAAACTTTCTGTTGTCATCATTAGGCAGGTAAGATAAAAACTCCTGCTCAGCCTGCTCTCCAAGGTTCTTCGTATCAACAAGAAACAAGACCCTTTTTGCTCCTGCATATTTCAGAAGCCTATATATTGAAGTAATGGCTGTATAAGTCTTTCCAGAGCCTGTAGCCATCTGGACAAGGGCTCTGGGCTTATTCGCTTTAAAGGATATTTCCAGATTATTGATCGCTTTTATTTGACAATCACGAAGCCCTGCTTCCGGTAATCCCGGAATATCCAGCAGTCTGCTCCTAATTGGTCTGGTCTTTTTCAGTATATCCCTTAATGTCTCAGGTCTGAAAAAAGTATATATTTCCCTTGCCCTTGGTTTTGGATCACGGTAGTCTGTAAAATGTGTAACAGCTCCTGTGCTTTCACAAACAAACGGGAGAGGGTCATTATTAAGATATTTAAGCTTACTTTTTGCATACTCCCCTGACTGATCCTCAACAACAGTCAGCTTATACCCTTCTTCTTCCTTTTTGGCTTCTATTACTCCAACAGGTTTCTGGTCGACAAATAAAATATAATCAGCCGGTCCAACATCCGTTTGATATTCACGAACAGCTACACCAGCACCGGCAAACAGATTTATTTCATTTTTGTTCTGGATTTTCCAGCCACAAGCTCTTAGCTGTCTATCAATATTATCTCTTGCTATCTGTTCAGGGTTTTGATTCATTTTACCATCTCCCGCACAATAATTGGCTCTCTGCTTATTACAGTACGTTATCTACAAGCCTCATTTATCCAGTTCTAAGAATGTCTATTAATGGATAATATTCTACATTCATACTAATATCCCTTTTAATATCTGGCTATAGCAGCAAAAAAGGGCTTCAAAGCCCTTCAATCCTTCACTATTCTACATAGAAATATCGCAGCCCCCATATTATAAAGGAAACTTGCCCGTAAACCTTCTGTTTGCCAGGTCCGCCTCTGCGATCAGAAGCTTTAGCATTACAAACCCTTGTTATAATTTTCAGGATAATCTCTTCTTATTGCTTTCATATACCTTATTAATAACAGAGAATAATTCCTCCATATCAACAGGCTTTGCTATATATGCATCCATCCCTATAGCCAGGAACCTTTCCTTATCCCCCTTCAATGCAAAGGCAGTCAAGGCTATAATAGGCGTATGTTTATCCTTGTCTTCCTTTTCCCTGATTCTTTTGGCAGCTTCAATTCCATCCATAACAGGCATTTGAATATCCATAAGTATTATGTCGTATTTCTTTTTTTCAAAGGCACTCAAAGCCTCAAACCCATTATTGGCAGTATCCACATTACATCCCTTTTTCTCCAGCATACGAAATAAAACTATCCGATTCAGGCTATCATTCTCAACCAGAAGAATATCTATTGTTCTTGCCCCTTTATGAATACCGGACTTTGCATCCAGCCTCCCCTCAGATTCATTGACTGTTTCGAATCCGACAGTAAAGATAAAGGTGCTGCCTTTGCCTTCTATACTCTCGGCCCATATCCTTCCACCCATCATCCTTGCAAGCTGTTTGCAGATAACAAGCCCCAGGCCGGTGCCTCCAAACTCTTTGGTAATAGAGCTGTCTACCTGGCTGAAGCTTTTAAACAGCTTATCCATATTTTCAGGAGAAATACCTATACCAGTATCGGAGATTCTGAACTCCAACTCAATATCTTCACTTGTGCAATCAACCTTTTTAACCTCAATTTTCACCTCACCACTGCGTGTGAACTTGATGCTGTTGCTTATAAGATTATCAAGTATCTGCCGCAGCCTGTTGGGATCTCCTATTAAATATCTGGGGATACCATTTGAAAATAAATAATTGAATTCAAGCTTCTTAGCCTTTGCATTAACTGAATGAACTTTTACTATATCATATAGCAGAGTCTTTATATCAAACTCAATACTTTCCAAAGAAAGCTTCCCGGCCTCCATTTTGGAGAAATCCAATGCATCGTTTATAATGTTCAGAAGCGCCCCGGCACAGTTCTTGGCTATAGCCATGTTCTCCTTCTGCTCTTTATCCAGAACCGTAAGCATAGTCAAATCTATCATCCCAAGTATTCCGTTTAGTGGTGTCCTGATCTCATGACTCATATTGGCCAAAAACTCGCTCTTGGCACGGTTAGCCGCTTCTGCGGCTTCTTTTGCCGCTCTTAATTCAAGCTCCACCTTCTTTCTATGATCGATATCCGTGACTATCGACACTACATGATCCTGTTCCGGGCTGTACACCGCAAGAGAATACCACCTTCCGGACACCTCTGAATAGAATTCATCAATATAAATACTTTGCCCTCTACGTATTACATCGCCGTATAGTTCAAAGTTTTTTGCAAACAGTTCTATATTTTGTGGAAATACTTCAGAATAGAGTTTTCCATCAATATTGTCATGTATAAAACCAAACATCTTTTTATAAGAATCATTCGTTTCAATAAACTGCATATCAACTATATTTCCCCTGTCATCATAAATAAACCTCTGATAAGCAAATCCACTGTGCATATTGATAAAGAGAGAACGATACTTCTGCCGGCTTTTTATCAATTCAAGCTCCGACTTCTTCCTCTCGGAAATATCTGCAACTATTACCGCAAGATACCCCTTTGCGGGAGAAAAGGCCGAAACCAAGTACCACTTATCTACAATGGGAGAATAATATTCACTGCCCTTTATATCTTTAAGAGCGGGACTCAACCTGTGATGATTCCTTATAGTTTTTATAAATTTTTCTCCAAAAATGGGATATATATCCATCATCCGTTTGTCAGCATCAATTTCTGGTTTTATGTTAAGCATTTTTTTAAAAGCATCATTTGCTTCTACATATTCGAGATCAACAGGCTCTCCATTTTCATCGTACACAATTCTGGTATATATAAACGCATCATTCATATTGGTAAATAAGGACTGATATTTCACCTGGCTTTCCAATAACTTCTTTTCTGCAATTTTTCTTTCTGAAATATCACGTCCTACTGATAACAACATCTTTTTTCCGTTCATCTCATAGATATGAGCATTGACCTCCGTTGGAACAGTCGTACCATTTTTAGCTATGTCAACTACCTCAAATCTGGCATGACCATTTTTATGTAAAAGCTCCATAATCGATGCTGCATTATGCCAGGTTCCTATATGGCTTATATCCTGCATTCTCATCCCTAATAGTTCTTCCTTGCTGTAGCCAAACCGCTCACAAGCCCTATTGTTCACTTCAATAATTCTGCCGGGCAACCCATTTTCTTCGATATTAATCAACATAATTGTGTCATTTATATTGTCATACAGCCGGTGAAACTTGGCTAAGTTTTCGCGAAGCTCCCCCTCCATGCATTTTATATTTGTAATGTCACGGAACACCACAACTGCTCCATTGGTGCTTCCGTCTTCATCCTTAATGGGTGAGCAGCTTGCCGATATATAATATTTTATACCGCTTTTAGGTATAAGCAGCCAATGGTCTTTCAGCCCAACAGAAATGCCGGTTTCAACTGCTTTCACTATAGGGTTCTCTAACGGTTCTCCCATATTGATATTTATTATATTCAGCACTTCTGCAACCGGCCTGCCCAAGGCCTCTTCAGACTTCCAGCCTGTGAGAGCCTCTGCAGCATTGTTTATAAAGTCAATGCTTCCCTTTATATCTGTAGAGATAACGCCATCACCTATACAATCCAGCACAGCGGCCATTCTCTCCTTTGCAAGGTTATAGCGATATTTGCTGCTTTTTTTTATAGACATGTTAAATCACCTTCCTGTCATATCAAACCAATCTTCCTATATGCTTAATATTGCGAAAAGCACTTGTAAAATACAAGCGCTGTTTTTATCTCATTATCAAAATGAACCTAACACAACTTATTACTATGGCAGAATTATATATTATACAATCATAGTTTGTCAACATTTGTCGAAATATTCATAATTGTATCAAATTTTGCGCTAATAACTTATCTCTGATTTCAGAATACTAATTTATCAAATTTAATAGCTGCAGAGATCAATCTCTGCAGCTATTTTTAACGTTCATTTTGGCATTCCCGTTATTTCAACTTGCCATATTACACTTCTTTGCTTCTGCCATTTAATCCTGTTCCATATTCAACTCAATATAATGTCACCGTTATTCCAGGATTAATATATCATGAGTAATTTCTGCCCCTTTTGATAGTAATGCACTTACATTGCAATACTGATCCTTTGCCAGCTGAACCGCCCGCTCAAGCTTATCCATAGGCAGCTCCTTCCCTTTGAACCTGTAGACAAGATTGATCTTATGATAATATCTGGGCTGTTCCTCATTCATTTCACCGCTGATGTCAATATCGAAGTCCTCAAGCTCCACTCTCATTTTATTCAGTATATGAATTACATCTATACCCATACACCCTGCCAATGATGCCAGAAGAAGAGGTTTGGGCAGAAATCCGCTGCTTTCTCCTCCGAATTTTTCTCCTGCATCCATAATTACAGTATGTCCCAAGCTGTCTTTTGCTTCAAATGCCATATTTCTGATCCACTTGCATTGTACATTATGACTCATAGTCAACTCTCCTTTTTATTATCTTAATATCAGGTGGGTTTAACTATATTATACCTCACCAAGCTACAATAATAATGTATATGTTGTCTGATATAATTCACCTATGCGCAACCTACATCCATAATCCCTATGATTATCTTATCAGTCAACGTCATGCCTTTTTCGCTGACAATACCCAGGTTTCTTATACTCTCCTCTGTCGAACAGCCTATAATACCATTTTTGTATGGTATAACAGAACCGTATTTGGCTGCTATAGCACTTTGGATGGCTGCTCCGGCGGCACTGGCCAGCTTATAGGCACATCCGGCTTTAGCCCCGTCACATATCATACCGCTGAGGTTTCCAATCATATTGATTATAGCCCCTTCAATTTGACTGTAGCTTAGCCCCATCAACCATGCAACGGCAGCAGATGCGCCTGTAGATGCAGCCACTCCGCAACCACATACGGCAGAAAGCCTTCCGGTATAGTTTTTAATATAAGCTGTTACTAAATGGCTTATAGCCAAAGCTTTAGCAAGCTTTTCTTCATTTTGCGGATACATATCATTATAAGCCACAATGGGCAGTATTGCAGTCAGTCCATGATTACCGCTTCCATTTGAGCTCATTACCGGCAGCATAAGTCCTGACATTCTGGCATCTGACGCTGCGGAAGTCAGGATAACTGCCCTGTTAATAAGATCGTTACCAACGATACCATCCTTCATTGCCTGATTGAGAGAAAACCCGACTCCTGCCCCCAATCTTTTTTTTAAGCCTTCTTCACAAATCCTTTTATTCATGTGGATCCCATCAAGAAGAAACGCTATATCCTTGAAATCCATTTCTTCAATTAATACTATTAATTGTTTTATTGACAAGCTTACCAGCGCTTCCTTGTCACATGAATCTTCATCGGAAGCTATATCTTTATTTAATAGTACCTTCCCATTTTTTTCTACACGTATTATCTGATCGTGTTTACCTTGTAATATAACCTTTGCTGAATTTCCTTTTCCTTTGATATTCACCTCTACATAAACTTTTTCTATTGTATCATAAATATCAACTTTTATTTTATCAGAGTCTGCCAATGCTTCTGCTGCTTTCATCACTTCAGCATCTGCCTTTTCCAGCACATTAAGTCCCAATTCCGCCTTTCCTCCTACCAATCCCATACAAGCAGCCATTATGAGACCGGTTCTATCAGCTCCTGGAATTCCTACTCCCATTCCATTCTTATAAATGTTAGGGCTCACATATATTTGACAGGAATCAATAACCTCACCAAGTACGTCTCTTGCTTTAGCCGAAGCTAAAGCTATGGCTGCCGGCTCAGTGCATCCCAACGCCGGTTTGACCTCTTCTTTAAGCATACGTACTAAATCTTCGTATATTCCACTGATCATTCTTTTTCTCCTTTCGAAAAGCACTTTCACTATATTAATCAGCAAGAAAGATGCCAACAAGCTTTGATGCTGCATTCACAGCAATTTGCATTCCTTGAGCGTGCCGATCCAACAGTCGGACTCAAAATGAAAGCATTTCGTCTCTTATTGAGACGAAATGCTTTCATTTTGATTAATGTCATATGCCTTCATTTTCCTATAGAGTGTTGCTTTGGATATTCCCAAAGCCTTACATATTAGCTCTTTATCATTCTTATACCTTCCAAACTTCCTAATAGCCTTTTCTATTTCCTTGCGTTCCAATTCACTGATTGATACAATCTCCTCTTCCCCATCGGATTGCTTTTTTAGATTTCCATTTCTTTCTATGGACTGTGATTGATTCATGATTTCAGGTTCTTCCTTGCCACCCCCTCTGAATCTTTCAGGCAAGTCAGATGCAGTTATATATTCCGAGCCCGCCATTATAACGGCATATTCTATTGTATTCTGCAATTCCCGAACATTTCCCGGCCACATATAATTCATAACCAATTCTTTGGCATCCTTATCCATACCTTTAATATTTTTCCCTATCATTTTATTGTAGCTCTCGATCATGCTTTGAACCAGCAAGGAGATATCTCCCTTTCTCTCCCTAAGTGCCGGAACTTGAATAGGAATAACATTAAGCCGGAAAAAAAGGTCACTTCGGAATAAACCATGGGAAACCATATCCTCAAGATTCTTGTTTGTTGCACATATAACACGCACATCCAGCTTGAGTCTCTTGTTAGAGCCTATCCGCTCCAGCTCTCTCTCCTGCAGAACTCTAAGCAGCTTTACCTGCAGGAGCAAGCTCATATCTCCAACTTCATCCAAAAAAATAGTACCTTTGTTTGCAACCTCAAATTTACCTATTCTTCCACCCTTTTTGGCACCTGTAAATGCCCCCTCTTCATATCCAAAAAGCTCCGACTCCAAAAGATTATCCGGAATAGCACCACAGTTAACGGCAATAAAAGGCTGCTCACTTCGATCACTATTGTTATGAATAGCTCGTGCAAACAGCTCCTTTCCAGTCCCGCTTTCCCCGGTTATAAGCAAGGTGGAAGGTGATTTAGCCGCGATACCGGCTTTATTTCTTGTTTGCTCGATTGCTTCACTGTTTCCGAGTATATCATTGAAAGAAATCTTATATGAATTCTCTGTCATATCATTGAAATTTTTTATAGCTGCATTGCTGTCAATAAACTCAAACATATGACCTATCAGATCTGTCTTGTATGTAATTGAGCCAATGGTATAAACTCCGCGTACATTGCTTTTTTCATAGAAAAAAGTTTCTCTGCCCTTGTAATTGCTTTCTTCAAGAAAATTCAGGAGCTTTTTCAGATATTGTCCTCTTATATCTGTGTCCACCGCAAACATACTTGCAAACTTCATATTGTACTTTTCAATTTGACCATCCTCATTAGTAGCAACAACTGCTTTATCTACCATATCAAAGAGTGCTTCAATCTTGTGCTTTTCCCGCTCCAGCTCCCTGCTTTTTGTCTCACCCTTGATTTTACCGGCTATCAGTTCACTCATTTTTTTCAGGAATGTCATCAGTTCACTTTTATTCTGCTTGATGTTTTCTCCTTGCTTTTCATCTAAAGCAATCAGTCCTATGACACCAATTGCTTTACCGTCAAGCTCAATGGGACAGCATACTTCCGCAAATTCCTTGCATGACAGCCTTGACATGCACTGCTTGCACAGATCGTTTTTCCCGGGATCCTCAATTATATACTCCCTCTTCTCCTTTATTGCAGCAGCAAAGGCAGACATAGGCTGAATTACCAGTCCTACTTCATCTGTATATTTTCCGGTCCCGGCGACTCTCTCCAAATTTCCATCAGCGATAGTAACGTCAACCTTTAAAGCAGAGGATATGGCCTCTGCAATATTTTGAATATCTTCTTTAATATCCTTCAAACTAATTTGCACCATATAACATCCTCCTCCGCTTACAAAATTAATGCTTCTCATATACTATTATAATAATTTTAGCATAAAAACACTTATATGTGCCAAGCTTTGAGCAACAAAAAAGCGCTAAGACCAAACTTAGCGCTTTCGTTTATGCCTTAAATCTTGATACAATACTGTTCAGGTTGGCTGCCATACCGGCCAGCTCCTCTGCCGTAGCTCCGACTTCCTCTATTGCACTTGCCTGCTGCTGTGTAGTTGCGCTGATTTGCTCGGAACTGCTTGCTTGTACTTCAACATTTTCTGCCATTGAATCAATAGAGGAAGATATCTCTTTAGTCATTTGAGACTGTTGAACTGCCGTATCGGCTATTTCATTTATCTGTACAACAATTGTATTGATTTTTTCTATTATGTTCATTATGTAGCTGCTTGTTTCACTTGCAGCAGTGTAGCTGTTCTTTATGAGCTTATCGGAGTTAAGGGTCTTTTCTCTGGCTTGGGCACAGTTTGTCTGAATTGTTTTGACCATATGCTCAATACGCTTTGATGCTTCTTTGCTTTGCTCTGCCAAGGTACGGACCTCATCCGCCACCACTGCAAAGCCCCGGCCCTGTTCCCCCGCTCTTGCAGCTTCGATAGCCGCATTAAGGCTGAGAAGGTTGGTCTGCTCCGATATGCTGGTAATAAGCTCTACTGCCTGATTTATCTCACGTGCTGATTTCTCAAGCTCAACCATTATATCGGATAT
>LOES01000090.1 GCA_001515955.1 Clostridia bacterium BRH_c25
CAACACCATAAACAGTCTTTAGGTGATCTGAAATATCCCTTGTTGTCATTCCTTTGGCATACATAGACAGTACCTGATCCTCGATGTTAGAGATGTCAGTCTGGTTCTTCTTTACAATCTGTGGTTCAAACTCCCCTTTGCGGTCACGAGGAATGTCTAAACCAATCTCACCCATTGAAGAGACGACATTCTTCTTACTATAGCCGTTCCTGCTATTATCGGTGTTCTTGTTGGAGTAATCATATTTGGAATAACCCAATTCATCCTCCATCTCACCTTCCAGCATTCCCTGAAGAGTATCTCCTAGCAAATCTTTGAGCATTTCCTGAACATCCTGTGCGGTTTCTGGTCTGTAGTGCTCAAGTAATCCACTGATGAACGCCTTGCGTTCTGGAGTAAGCTTTCTTTGTCTTGCCATAAAAATATCCTCCTGAATTAATATTTATCTTAACATTAATCCAAGAGGATTCTCCACCGGTTTACACAAAATATTTTACACTACCAAAAACAGCAGGTTTGAGTTTCATTGACCTATATGAGATTGATAATGGTGGATTCTTTTATTTTTCCTTAGAATGCTTAATTCTCTTTGATTTTTATGCATTTCTGTAAAATACATACATAAACAGTTCTAGGAAATCTATTTGTAAACCGCTGTATTTTATCATTGATCCAAGAGGTTTACTCAAAATAAATTACACTCTCGTACTGATAGATATATCTTCAATTAGCCAATCACAAAAGAGAGCTTTTTAAATCGTATATTAATTTAGACATGGTCTCTTCTGGATTCTTTTTTAATTCACATTCCCATAGAATTTTTACTTTCCACCCTAAGGAGATAAGTTTGTCAGTATTTATTTTATCTCTATTTATATTATTTCTTATTTTAGTCATCCAATAATCTGTCCTTGTTTTTGGGATATGGGAATAACTACAGACTCCATGGCCATGCCAGAAGCATCCATGTATAAAAATAACTGTGCTATATTTGGGGAGTACAATATCAGGCTTTCCGGGAAACCTTTCATCATTTTTCCTAAAACGGAAACCTTCTTTGAAAAGCCATTTACGAGTGAATACCTCAATAGATGTATCTTTCCCACGTATTTTTGACATGTTTTTACTACGTCTTTCTTTCGAAATTTTATCCATATGATCAACTCTTAATTAATATTATTTATGGTAAAGGATAATTACTTACGAGCCAATTTTCAAGATTATATTCATCAAAACTATTTCGTTTTAGTATGTCAATAATATCTCTACAACAAACAAGAAGTACCGGATGACCATCTTCTCTAATTTCCTGACAAGCTTGTGCGCCTATATAACTTGTAGTTACTAATACTCCAAATTGCCGGTGCTTTATTCTGGAAATCAGTCTTGATGTGCTTTTAACCCCTACACCATTTCCGTATGGATCATATAACTTTGCTTCCAAAGCACAATCAATAAATAGTTTTTCGTTTTCAAACCCTATTTTATACCTGCCAAGAGCATCCCTTCCACCGTCTCTCCAGGGGCGTGTGAGGTCAAAATTATAAAAATTCGAATCCATCATTTTTATAATAGCTGCAGCACATGCCTCAAATAAAGTGGGACAGCTTTTAAAGTAATTATAAATAATCTCTGCCATTTTCATTCCAGCTCTATCATAAGGCAGCTGCTCCTCTTTTGTCCTGTAGCTTTTTATCTTAGGAGCTTTAAGTGGTATTAAACCGTTTATACCTTTTTCAATATAAATTTTCCATGCATCAGGAGCTAAATTTAACGCTTCAGGATCATTATGTTTAATAGCTGTAAGCCATTTTTTTGAAATCGGTTGACCAGCAGTATCAAGTATAGTGAAATGGGCTTCATAGTTTTGAAAACGTTCACTTCCTTTTGTTCTCCATATTGCTATAAGTTGCTTATCTTTTTGCAGATATAAAGAGCCAGGAGCAGCAAGCCCAAGAAATCTTACAGATCTGCCTGGATCGGATTTTTGAAATATTAAGAATGGTGGAATCTTTTTCCTATCAATTGGATCTCCGCTTAGTAATTTAAATACGTTATTTAGAAGTAGATTTCCACCTCTTTTAGTAGAATGAAGATCATGCCCGGGTGAACGGTTATCACCAAAATATCTGAATGTTCCGGTTTCTAAATCTAGACTATCTGGCCATTCTTGTTCTTCGCCACTTGTGTATAGAATTACATATGCTGGCCATTTTTCAGTGTTTTTATTTGCTACTCTAAAGCCCCCTTGATTTCCTATACCAGGTATCAATTTAGAAATAGGGTCATCAGATACATTCTTTGAGTCTCCACCTTTGTATATTGCATCTACAATCAGGGTTGCTGATTGTAGTTCATTAAATGAAAAAGTATTCATATTACTATCACCTTTTTATATATTTCCACAGCAATTCAAATAAACCTTTAAAAACTTATGGCAATTAACTAAATTCCTTTATACTTTTTAGTTTTTATTCTGACAAATCAATTGTAACTTAAATGAGAACAATTTAGAAGCATTATTATCTACGCATAAAACTGAATAATTATTTACATATAAAGGTTTCAATATTTCTTTTGATTTCAAATTATTGTATAATTAGGTTGACCTATTTTTATTGAGAGGATTTACTTATACCAGGTTCTAATCAGTAAAAACCAAAGTTATTATTCCTTTATAAAATACCTAATGAGCAAACAGTTGAGAATAACCCATTTTAAGTATAAAAATAAAGTTATTATAAAGATTGAGGATGAATTAGTTGGGGGCTAAAGAATGGACTACCTTGATTGGAATAGGCTTATTTCCCAGCATTTTTTCAATGAGGAGATGGCTGGACGTGATGTGATTCTATATGTGGACAGTTCTCTACTTGACAAATTAGGGGAAAGCTATGGTGTCGGTGTTGAAGATTTTATTGAAGCGGTTGTTGATGGACCAAGTCAGGCTTATGAAAAAGGATTCAGCAATAAGGCATTATGGGCATTAGGAAGAAGCAGGGTCGGTGGTAGTTGTAGAAATGGATATCCTTTATATATTGCTTACCTAGCTTTTTTTGTTTTTGCTGTAGATACTGAAGGAGATTTTTCTGACCATGCATACTATCCGAGACTTAATACCCTTTTGGGAAAGTATGGAGAGAAAGTACAGCCAGGGTCTTTTATGGAATTGGATGAATTATGGTTTGACTTACAAATATGGAGCATAGAAATAAAAAATGAAAAGCTTGGAAGGTTTACAACAAAACCAGTGGGATCGTGGCGGCATGTCGGCTTACCTATTTCACAAACATTGCTTACTTCCGAGGAACGCGAAAAGCTACCCATATTCTTTATTCAAAATGGTTTTGATCCGATGTTATTACCAGATTATAACACGCTTTCAAAGACCATTTGTGAGTCTCCATATTTTAAGAACCGTACAAAAAAGTTAATTTTATCTGATGATAATGAGCATAAACATTTGATGGTTGCCTTGCTTGTACTTGTCCAGACTGCTCTTGTTGAATGGGATGGAGTTGCACCAGATATTGAAGACAGTGATATTCAACAAAATGGATGGATAAATTCAATGTTGAGGTTGTGTATAGAGCTAGACAATTTTGCCATGCTGATAAAAGCGTCAGTGAGGTTTAAATCAAACTGTGAATTCCCTGATGATGAATTTGAGTTTATAAGACAAAGAGATGCGAGCTTATGGAAGAGTAAGGGCTCTATACGTAATTGGAGTAAAGCTCTTGTGGGTTATTACCAAAAAAATACTACTGATGCAACTTTACTATGCTGGAGCGAAGAGGAAGTTTTTATTGATAATCAACTAAGATGGAGGGTAAAGTTAAAGCCTTCACTAGTACGTATATTTATTTCTGGAAAATATGAAGGTTTGAACGGTTGGATAGAAATAAATAGGATCGAGCCTGGCATAGATTGTTTAATAGCGTGTCACGAATCTCATGCCGAGAGTATTACTAGTTGGGGAATGAATTCATGTGCCGGGTTTTCAAATTTAGATTATGAGGGAATACCTCCTCTATGGAGACTGTATATGGTGAAAAATATTAGAAAGCCTCACCCTGAAATAGATACACTAAAATTTCCGTTATCATATTCGATCCGGTTTGAAGGTGGTGTCAAGTCAGGTAAAGGGAACTCCTATTTTAGACTTGCTCCGCCAAGAATCTGTATTGATGGCATTCACGGTAATGAAACTGTTGCAGTAAATAGCGGGAAAATTACAAATCACCTGGATAACATCTGGCTTTTACCAGAAAATGTTGAAGTCAATTCCCCCCTTAAAATTGAGCTTTTCGATGGTAGTACTTGCGTGATGTCACGCATTTTAATACTTGAAGAGGGCTGTATGGGTTCTAGGTACAGTTCACCTATTAGAGACAAATATGGTGATATTACAACACAGCAGCAGATTTTTTCGGTATCAGGGGCAAATGTATTTGGCGTAAGCTTAAAATATATACCGGCATATAAAGAGCATCCACCAACATATATGTCACATAGGATTATTTTTATTGGTAATCATCCCGACCTTTACTGTGAATGGCCTGATGAAAATTTGCCAGATAACTGGGATGCAGTTTGGGCCATTGCGAAAGTTAAGCGGGATAGATGGAAAGCATATTTTGTGGGTAGAGACCTATCCCAATGTACCTTAACCGAAATTAATAAATCGTGGCCTCTTTGGAAAAAGTGGAAGAAGGTATTAGTGAATTTGAGTATTGAACCTCCCAAAATCCAAAAACTTTATGATTTATGGAAGATATACAAAAAGGGGGCACAAAAACTATGAGTCTTGATTTACTAAATGTCATTTCTACTAGAGGTGAAATAAGTATTGAAGAGTTTAGAAAAATTGTAAACGAACTCTGTTTAAAAGACGCAGATGATAATGTTAGTTTAAAAGAATATTCAATACAGCTATTATATTACCTTGATGCTCTTGGCCATTGTGAATTTGATTTTGAAAGCCGTAAAGTTTTTGCCTGTCAACCAGTACTTGCATTACTACCAGGGACAGGAAGTCTTAATGTGGTACTTGCAGGTGCACGTGGCAGTCAGATGATGAAAAAGATTAAAGAAATAGAAGAAAACTATAAGGATTGCCTAAGTATACATATTATAAAACAGGAAAGGGAAGGAATTGTTTTGCCAGATACAGTGCTTTTTGAAGCATTAGATGAATCAGTATTTAATGAAATTGCAAGCATTTTAAGTGTTCAGTATGCAGGTAAAATACCTGTTGCATGGGTTATTGCTAATGGATCATGTGATATTAGAGAATCCTTTGACAGAACCGAAGAACATATGGGCAAAAGACTTAATTGGACATGCAGGAGATTTAATCCATATAAACTTTTTTTCCAGAAATATATTTCAGATGATATACTTCCGCAGCTATTGGAATATACAAATCCAATATCCCAGAAAAAAATTTATTTATATATTAGTGATGATTACGTAAAAAAGGTTGAAAGAGATTGGGGACGCTACCACCTACTAAACAAATTAGGTAAACATATACTGCTATATGATGATAAAAAGTATGTGCTGGCTGTGCCAAGTTATGTACCTTTGCCAAGACTATTAACACGGGCATTGACGCTCTGTTCCGGGCATGCAACATATAAGCAGTCTCTAATCTGTGATATGTATGGTTTGTATAAAGGTCTACCGGTAGATATATACAAAGGGGTTACTGTTTCTATGGCTGAATTGGTTGCAAGTAAGGTTGGACAAGGTCTGAATATATTTACCGCAAATTTTGAGGAGGCATATGTATGATTGATCCGATCAGATCTTATGAAGCTGTAAGAGATAATTTCATTCTTTATGTTAAAACTGCATTTGGTACGAGATTTCAATCAATAGAAGAAGAAAGAGAAAAATTACTACATAAAGATAAGGTAATGAGTCAGGAACCTTGGATAGAACCGTTGCCTAAATATAAATCAAGCGGAAAGTCTATTGATGATGTGACGGGCAGTGACCTACCTAGTCTTACATCAAATGAGGTGTTAACCTTTAAGGAGATGGTAAAATGCGGACTTTTTAGTCCGGAGTTTCCTCTTTATAGCCACCAGTATAAAATGTTAAGGAAAGCTTTAGAAGGATTTAATTGTGTTATTACTTCCGGTACAGGATCTGGTAAAACAGAATCTTTTCTTTTACCACTATTGGCACAATTAGCAAAGGAATATAGCAGCTGGAGTACTGCCGGACCGATGCACCCAAATTTGAATGATTGGTGGAAAAATAAACAGTGGAAAGATAGCTGCAAAACAAATGGAAGGCTTACAAAATCGTATAGAGTTTCCCAACGTCAGCATGAGACCCGGCCTGCTGCTGTAAGAGCCTTAATCTTATATCCGGTTAATGCATTAGTAGAAGATCAATTGACCCGTTTAAGAAAAGCCTTAGATTCTGATAAAGCAAGACAATGGTTTGCTGAAAACGGTAAGGGAAACCGTATATATTTAGGACGCTATAATGGATCCACACCTGTACCAGGGCATGAGCTGAAAAGAAATGGGAATCCTGATACAAATAAGATTAATGGATTAGCAGAAAAGTTAAAGGAAATGGATGATACATCACAAATTGCGAGAATGTATGCTAATGATCCAAACAATAATGACCCTGACAAACGTGATGTTATAGCCTTCTTTCCCCAAATGGACGGAGCTGAGATGAGATCAAGATGGGACATGCAAGACTCACCTCCGGATATTTTAATTACAAATTTCTCAATGCTAAGTATTATGCTTATGAGAGAAGCTGATAAAGATATATTTGAGAAGACAAGGTCGTGGATTGCTTGTGAGGATTTACCTGAATGTAAACGGGAAGAAGCAAAGAATACTAGGGTTTTTCACCTGATAGTTGATGAATTGCATCTTTACCGTGGAACAGCTGGAGCAGAGGTGGCTTATTTACTTAGGTTGCTACTTTTGCGTCTTGGATTGCATCCAGATCATCCACAGTTACGTATACTTGCATCCAGTGCTTCATTGGGGGCAGACGATCCTAAAAGTCATGAATTCTTAAGAGATTTTTTTGGAAGCAATACTTTTGAAATTATTGAAGGTAGTCTTGCTCCTATGCCTGAAGTAAAAGAAAATAACTATTTACCATATAATCCTTTTAGAATAATTAGTGAAAATAGTAGCAATCTTACAGATGATGTTTTTTATCAAGTACTTCAAAATATGGGGGTAGAATATCATGGAAGTGAGCCATGTAAAGCATTACTCCAAACTTTAGAATCGCCGGAATTTAAAGTTGATGCGCATATGGTATGTGCATGCAATGTAGAAGGTAAATTAAGAGCTGTATCGTTAACTGACTTTGGTAAAAAAATATTTGGAGATATTCCTTTAGACGAAATTCATAAAGCTACTCAGGGCTTATTAATTTTAAGATCACTATATGATGAGATGGGAATGAGGACTTCTCTTCCATCTTTTAGAATGCATTTCTTTTTCCGGAATATTGAAGGGCTTTGGGCATCAACAAAACCCTTATCAGGATCAACAGATGGACGTCCAGTTGGTCCACTTTATGCGTCTTCGAAAATAATAGGTGATAAAAATATTGGTGATGAAAAATACCGGGTTTTAGAACTGCTATATTGCGAGCATTGTGGGACAGTGTTTTTTGGAGGTAGTAGACTAAATAATCTGGAAAATGGTATTACCGAAATGCTGGCTACAGACCCGGAAATTGAGGGGATTCCGGATAGAAGTCCTGCAAGGTTTGTAGAAAGAAGAACATATAATGAATTTGCTGTTTTCTGGCCGCAAGGGGAGCAGGAATTCAAGACAGATGCATCTAGATGGTATCAACCAAGGATTGATGCTCCTGACCAAAGTAGCTCTAATCATTTTTCAGATCAAGCTAGATGGGAAGAAGCCTGCCTTAATAACAGGACGGGTTACATGGTTTTAACTCATGAGAAATACGATGAGGATCCAGACCAATGGGTTAAGGGTTATTTATTTTCAATTATACCTGATAATGATGAAGATTTAGAGAATCATAGGGCTTTACCTTGTTTATGTCCTTCATGTGCAGCTGATCATACGCGGCGTTTAAGGAAATCTCCTATAAGGGGGTTCCGTACAGGTTTTACGAGGGTGAGTCAGATATTTACAAAAGAGTTATTCTACCAGCTTCCAGAAATACCTCAAAGAAAGCTTGTAGTTTTCTCCGATAGCCGTGAAGATGCTGCTCAAATTTCAAATGGTGTAGAAAGAAGCCACTATTCGGATCTAGTGCGGGATATAGCAATTGATGAGCTGCAAATTCAAGCGTTGGGAGAGCCAAGCGTACTTGATGATATCGAAAACAACAGAAACTATAGTGATTTTGCACAAAGATACCTTGAGATTAATCCTAATGCAGCGGATGAGATGCAGAATTTATTAGGGCTAACTAAAAGTTCAATCCCTCCTGGCTTGCCTCCTGCATTTCAACAAGTATTGGAGGCTCAGGTAAAAGAAGCAAATGAAAAGCTTGATAGTATACGAAAAAGAGGGAGAACTAGAATTGTGTCAGTGGCTACAATACTCCCCCCTGTTGATAACCTATCTTCTTGTGGAAGATTAATTGAAAGATTAATAAAACTAGGTGTAAATCCTTCAGGAAATGAAATTAGGTTACAAAATTTTAAATGGGATGATGTATGGCACCACTGGACTGGACTTTTTGATTTGGAAAGTAATAAATGGAAGCAAGATTTACCGCAGACGTCACAGTTTGCGAGAGACAGGATTCATGACAGGTTATTAAGGTCTATTGCAGAATTGTTTTTCGGTAGGCTATATTTTGGTATTGAATCTTCAGGGCTTGGCTGGCCAACATTGACTTTGCAGGATGACTTACTGCAAATATATGCATCAAGTTCCGGCGTACATGTTGATATATTTAGACAGATTTGTGACTCTTTTATAAGGATTTTAGGAGATAAATACCGGTATGAACCTTCTGAACATATTCCTATTGATTACCCTGATTATAGTAGTCTGACTGCTCCATTAAAAAGGTATATCCGTGCTATAACCAGTAAATATAATATTGATGAAGAAACACTTGGACAGAATGTCATCCAAGCGCTACAAAACGGAGGTCATAGTGGTGCGAAAATTAATACAAGATTATTGCACGTACATGTATCCCAAGCAGATGATACAGTATGGACTTGTCCAATTTGTTCGCGGTACCATCTCCATGCCTCAACTGGAATCTGTACAAACTGTTGTACAGATTTAAATCCTGATCCAGATGAGATCTGTAGGGAGATATGGAATCAGAATTATATTGCTAAGCCTGCTTCTGAAAAGCGTAAGCCAATCCGGTTGCATTGTGAAGAATTAACGGCTCAATCCGATGACCAAGCGGAAAGACAGAGACACTTTAGAGGCATGATAGTTAATTTTAATGGCCAACAAAGGGTGTATCACCGCATTGTAGATGAGATAGATGTCTTAAGTGTCACAACAACAATGGAAGTGGGCGTTGATATTGGTAGTTTGCAGGCAGTTATGATGGCTAATATGCCGCCCATGAGGTTTAACTATCAACAAAGGGTAGGACGTGCAGGGAGAAGAGGGCAGGCCTTTGCTTTTGTTCTCACATTATGTAGAGGCCGTAGCCATGATGAATACTACTTCGCAAACCCAGAAAAGATAACAGGTGATCCACCTCCAGTCCCATTTATCACTATGGGGCAGTCTAGGATTGTTAAACGGCTTTTAGCAAAGGAGTGTTTACGTAGAGCTTTCTGGAGTGCCGGTGTAAGGTGGTGGGATAGCCCTGTTCCCCCAGATAGCCATGGAGAATTTGGCCTTGCAGTGGACCCAGATAATCAACGTGGGTGGGTGCAAAACGAAAATTCCGTAGTTCCATGGCTTAATAGTCAAAAAAGTGACCAAGCTGAAATAATAAGGGCACTTATAAATAAGGATGATGATAGCTTACTTGACTGGGTTTCGAATGAACTCCCCGCGCTTATTTCTAGTTCTGTGAATAAACCAGAGCTTTCTGGTGACGGTTTGGCAGAGAGACTAGCGGAAGGTGCAATATTACCAATGTATGGAATGCCTTCAAGAACAAGAAACCTGTACCATTATGCCAAAGGGCAAGTAATAAAAGCTATTGATAGGGATTTGGAGCTGTCTATTACGGAGTTTGCTCCTGGAGCACAGAAGACAAAAGACAAAGCAATTCATACTTCAATAGGTTTTACCCCTCCATTGGTAAACCACGGGTATAGATGGATGCCTGCAACAAATAATCCACTTCCGTATAGAAGATGGATGCAACGATGTAAAAGATGTAACAATATTGACACAAGTGACCTTCCATTAACTGATAAAAGTTGTACATACTGTGGGCAACCGGAAGATGAAGACCGTAATTTTTTTCAATTTGAAATTGCTGTACCGCAGGCTTATAGGACAGATTTTTCTCCAGGTGAAGATGCCAAGGAGGATACAGATATTTTAACCGGTGCGCCCTCACTACTTGCAGAATCAAACACGGCTATAATAGAGTCAAAACAAGTTGGGAATTGTGACTTATCAGTTTCGGATAATGGGCGTGTATGGCGGATAAATGATAATGCTGGCAGGCTGTTTGAAGGATCAATAATTACTTATGATGGAATGGAACACCAGTGGATTTCATCAAAATATGGGGGAAGTCCAATTGAAAGTATAGCTTTGGCGGCAGGAAAAACAACCGAAGTGTTACGTCTGCAACCAGCCAGTATTCCTTTTGGCTTGAACATTGATCCACTATACTCCTATGGTGCAGTCAATGGTGCAGTTAAAGGAGCTATATATTCTGCAGCTTTTTTACTGAGACGTGTACTTGCAAGTGAACTTGATATAGATCCTGACGAGATTGAGATTGCAAATTTCACACGGAAAGGGGATACTGGTGAGTTAGCGTATGCTGATATTGTTATGAGTGATAGATTGCCAAATGGGGCAGGTTTCGTAAAGTACCTTTATGACAACTTTGAAAGAATTATCAAAGAAACTTGTGAACCAGTACCAGGCTCAAAGACATATGCTGAAACAATTATATCTCCTGCTCACCGGTCATGTGATTCTGCCTGTTATGATTGCCTAAAAGTTTACCGCAATATGACTTACCATGGTTTGTTGGATTGGAGATTAGCAATCTCTTATTTACGGATCTTATCAGATGCAAGTTATTTATCTGGGGTAGATGGTAACTTTGATTATCCTGAGTTAGATAATTGGATGGATACTGCAGTAATATTAAGAGATAATTTTATTTCATATTTTGATAGTTATCAGCCAAAAACATGGGGCGTCCTGCCTGGATTTAAAGCTGGTAGAAGGCAGTATATTATTGTACATCCATTATGGGATAGAAATAATCCACAAGGTATTTTAGCAAAGGCAATTGCAGCAATGGATGCTGAGCCGGGCTTTATAGATACATTTAACTTGCTGCGTAGGCCAGGGTGGTGCCATAGGAATCAACTGAGGTGATATATTTGAACCGGCATACAGTTCCAAATCTGACATTGAAACAATTGAATAGAATATCGCCTAGTAAATACTTTTCCTTACAGGCTTGTATCCTTCGTGAAGTTTGGTCAGCTGATAATCAGACTAAAGGATTATTACCGGTTGCACCAATTATAAAAATAGGAACAGTTGCCCATAAAGTATTAGAATTAGCTGCAAAAGGTTTAGTTAAGACAGAGGAAGATGCCGTAAAGCAATGGGATATTGGAGTAAAAGCAACTGAAGAGGAGATGAACTCCAGTTGGTTAGAAAAGCATTTACTACCTTTGTCAAAAAAGGCTAGGTACTATGAGGTTAAGCGCCAGCAATGTTTAATAATGGTACGTAGTATATTAGGAAGAGGTAGTGGTAAAGGAATAATACGGCCTTCCTCTATAAAAGTCGAGGTATGGGTTGAATCAAGTAATGGAAAAGTTGCTGGGAAAATCGATGTTGTGCGGCAGACCTCAGAGGGTGTTCAAATAGTTGATTATAAAACTGGAGCAGTTCTTGAAATAAATGCTGATGCTGATGAGATAAAGCTGGAATATCAACTGCAGCTAAAAATATATGCAGCATTATATAATGAGAAATATGGTAATTGGCCAGAACATTTAGTTATTTTAACTTTGGGGCATAAGGAGTATGAGATCCCGTTTACTAAAAAAGAATGTAAAAATTTGCTTGAAAAAGCATCAGCTAGGCTTGATGAGGTTAATGCAATGATAGCAAGTGCTCATAGCGTGAAAGAACTTGCTAATCCAACCCCAGATAATTGCAGGTATTGCACGTTTAGACCAGCTTGTGAAGTATATTGGACAACAAGAGATTTGACAGGTCTCTGGCCTATAGATTGTTATGGAAGAGTCATTGACTTAAAAGTGTTGAATAACGGAAGTTTGAGAGTAACAATTAATAATGGATCTGACAATGTAGTAATTCGTGGGTTAGATCCGAAAAGGCATGAGGGTTTTCAATATAATGCTAGTGAGGTATTCTTTTATAATTTAAATGTAGATTCAGTTTCTGGATATTATACAGAAAGTCTATTAACAACATGCTATTGTAAATAGTAATTAAAACTTTTTCATAGTCTGGTCTGTATAGGAAAATCTCCTAGCTTGGTTGTTTGAATTATAATTAAGTTTTTAATAACATTCTTGTTGGATTATTGCATTCCGTCTAGATGAATGAATAAATAGATGGTATACAAATTTATTGCTTTCATTCGTTTCTTCGCATATACTAGTACATGAAAAATCATAATACTATGAGGTTATAGATGGAATATATCACGGCAAAAGAAGTAGCGGTTAAATGGGGGATATCCCAGCGAAGAGTTCAAACTCTATGTGAACAGGGACGGGTAAAGGGTGCTGTTAGGCTAGGCTGGGCTTGGGCAATTCCAAGAGAATCAGATAAACCTAAAGATGCCCGGAAAAAGAAAATGTAACCTTTTAATTTCTATTTCTATAATTAACTGGCAATAATATTAAGAATGATTGAGGAGATATATGGCGATTTCACTTTTTTCTTTTTTTTCTGGTACAGGATTATTGGATCTCGGTTTTGAGGATAATGATTTAGATTATGATATAGTTTTTGTAAATGAATATAAGCAGGCATTTTTAGATGCATACATGTTTTCTCGTCAAAATCATAATATTGGGCTACCTAGATACGGATATCATTGTTGTAATATTAATGATTTTTTAAACATCAATCTAGCTGGTATACTGCAAGGCTATTTGCAGGAACAACGTAACCTGAATAATATTACCGGATTTATTGGTGGACCTCCATGTCCTGATTTTTCAGTAGGTGGTAAGAATCTTGGTAGGAATGGTGAAAATGGTATACTAGCACACAGCTATGTTAATCTGATTATTGCACAGCGGCCCGATTTTTTTATTTTTGAGAATGTCCGTGGGCTAGTAAAAACCGCAAAACATAGGGAGTATTTTGATGAACTAAAACTTGCTTTACGTAATGCTGGATATGTTATTTCTGATATTCTTCTAAACTCATTGAGTTTTGGGGTTCCCCAAGACAGAGATAGAGTTATAATGATAGGGGTTTTAAACAACCAGGGACTGGATTTACCTATAAATGATGATGGAGTTTTGGATTTCCCTTGGCTTCAATATGCTATGGCCGGCGCCGATGCTGATGTTATTAAACAATTACCTTGGCCGACAGAACAACCATATGAAGAAAATAGCCGAAGAGATTTTCAATATCATGTTCAAGAGAACCTTACAGTACAATATTGGTTTACCAAAAATAATGTTAGAAATCATCCAAATAGTGGAGATATTTTTCAGGTAAGGGCGGGAAGAACAAAGATGTTGCAGATTCCAGAGGGAGATACAAGCCGTAAATCATTTAAAAGGCTACACAGGTGGAGATATTCTCCGACTGCTGCATATGGAAATAATGAAGTTCATTTACATCCGTATGAGACAAGACGGTTAAGTGTATCTGAGGCTATGGCGATACAATCGCTACCAGCATGGTTTTGTCTACCAGAACACATGACATTAACTGATAAATTTAAAGTAATTGGTAATGGTGTACCATATCTTATGGCTTTGGGGATTGCACGGGCAGTAAATGAATTTCTAAATCAAATATTTGATGAGGTGAACTAAAAATGGGTGAAAAGAGAATTATTATTGATCCGAGAATAATACAGCATCTTGGGCGAGATCTTATCACTTCTCCAGATGTTGCAATTATTGAGCTTATTAAAAACTCAATTGATGCAAAATCAAAAATAGTTAACATTCATTTATTTGAACGTTTTGATAAAGTTACTGAATGCAAGAATTTTATAACGGCTCTTCCAAAGGAAGTTTTAAATTTTATTCCTGAGAAGTTAAGAAAATCAACTGTTTTAATTGTTGAAGATAAAGGTTTCGGAATGTCAACAACCCAATTGGAAGATGGTTTCTTAAAAATAGGAACGGATATAAAATCGAATAAAACAGGTGATGATATTATTCTTGGTGAAAAAGGAATAGGTAGATTAGCTGCTCAACGTCTTGGAAATGCACTTATTGTTGAGACTGCATCAGAAAGTGAAGGTCTTATATCGTTAACATACTTAGATTGGAATGAAATTATAAAGGGAAAAGATATTGTTCCATATGATCAGATATCTGGGACACATAATAGCTATACGAGATTATGGATATTTAATGTTAACTTCGAAGAGTTATTAGAATACCCTGTGCAATTAAGTCTAGATTCTACAAGTGAGATAACTGATATTAATCGGGATTTACAATCAGCTATGAATTTTTTGGTTTCACCGTTTAATGCTACAATGCCATCAGCGATAATTAATATGTATTTTAATGATAAGCCTCTGGAGACTCGCTTTCCGGGTGAAATGCTAGAATTATCAGAGAGCACACATTACTTTTCTTTTATCAACAGCAATAGTGTTATCTCATTAAATTATGGATTGAAATTACAACCATGGTATATTGAACGTATTCATCGCGCTTTAGTAAAGGCTGATGCTTTTACGCGCTTAAAAAAGCCTCATAATTTTTATCAAGAATTATTAAACGAAAACACTTCTAGAATTGACCAAGCCTTAACTTTTACTATAAACCAAGAAGAATTATGCGAACGAATAGCATCATTTTATGAGGATGTTTATCCAAATTTAGTAAATAAAAATAATAAAGAAACTAT
This sequence comes from Clostridia bacterium BRH_c25, assembly GCA_001515955.1. The sequence goes on from LOES01000090.1 coordinate 15,261, forward strand.
TGAAAAATACTTTTATGAAGAGGCCTCAAAAATGGTAAGTAGGTTATGTGAAATTGCGCCTATTTCTGGTGAAATATATAGTTTTAAGCAGAATGCAGCAATTGGAGATAATATTATTATTGAATCAGTTAAGCAAAGAAACAAAAACGATAAAATCCAAAATATTGATTTGAAAAAGCTGAAGCAATTCCTTGATAATTATAATGGAATTAAGTTATATAGAGGGAGCTACCGAATTGGTTTTTTAGGGAATAAAGAAAGTGACTGGATTAAACTACAGCAATATAGAACTAAAGGACAACAATGGTTTAGATTTGATTTGGGGAACACGGTCGGTTATGTTTCACTTAATGATCCTCACCAAGAAAAAATTAAAGAGATAAGCTCACGTTTGGATATAAGTCAGAACTATGTTTCAGAAGCTTTTAAAAACTTAGTTTATATCGTATTTAATAGATTGTTTTATGAACTAAATCAGAAAGCAAATGGTATTGTAAAAGTCATTCTGGAAGAGAAAGGACTTCTTGGTGAACCTTTAACAAAACGCGTAAAGAAAAATGTTGACTTGGTTCAACAAATGATTAAGAAAAACAAAAAAATGATGAACACCATTCAAGAAGTTTCACGAACGCTGGAGAAAAAGGTCGTGATAGATGGTGCTTCCGCAAGTATGCCCAAAATAACATATGAGTTTGTCACAAAAGTTATTGATGATATAAATGAGCACTTTAAAGAAGATCAAGATACGCATGCCGAAGCTGCAAATTTATTAGTAGAAGCGGATGAACAGTTGAAAATAATTGAAGTAGAATCTTACAATAATTATAAATTGATGGCAAATGGTTTAATTACAGAAACAATAACGCATGAATTACATTCATTAAGTACTACTAATATTGACAATCAAGTCGATGGACATTTTGAATCTTTAAAGGATTATTTCTCTGAAAACAAGGAGGCAAAAGTATACAATTCACATGTATATCCGATAAAAAATAGTTATAATGTAATTTCAAATAAAATACTCCAAATAGGAGATATGTATTCGTTCCTTGAAAAAACGTTTATTAAAAAAGGAACATATGATGAATTTATCGAACAGAATATAAAAGAGCTTGCCGAACAAGTATATGTTAATTTAATGAAGGCATCAAAATCAAGTAAAATAAACCTGGTGTGCGAAACAAGTGATTTAACTTGGTTTGTTCCTAAAGGAGTTTTGGTTCATGTCTTTTATAATTTATTTAGTAATTCAAGATATTGGATTGATATACGTCGAAAAAGAGCAGAAAAAGATTCTGCTTATACCCATAGTGGAGATGATCAAATCATAGTAGAACCGCTGGGGACCGATGGATTAATTGTATCCGATACTGGTACAGGGGTTACCACAAATATGCAAGATATACTTTTTGAGCCACTTCAATCTGGAAAGCCATATAATGAAGGTCGCGGTATGGGTTTATATATTGTAAAGAAGCTGATGAATTCATTTAATGGGGACATTATCTTATTGCCAGATCTAAATGAGTTTGGTAATCGCTATAGATTTTTACTCACGACAGATAAAGCGGAGGAAATGTAATGCAGCAAATTGATTATAGAAAGTTATTTATTAATGTTGATTGTGCTATGATAGTTTTTCTTGAAGATGACTTTTCTCTTGCAGATACAGAAGTAGATAAATCAAAGTTTCTTTATTCTATTTCGAGGATGGATGTCGAGAGCAGAAAAGACTTTGTTTCGGAACTGGAAAAAAATCATTCTGTTTTTGCATTATCTTTAAAAAGCTATTCCAATTGTATGGATAAATTATTTCCCCTAATAGAATGCTGGAATGAAGAAGTCATAAGGGATGATATTGAATCCGCTATGGATATTATAAAAATACGGGACCCAGCACAGTATGATAGCCTCAGTGGTTTATATAATGCTATTGAACTGCCCAATGTGGATCAATTGGCTAAGTTATTATTAAAATATGGGCTTTGCATCAATATTCCGCCTTGTTATCAAAGAATATTTGATGAGTATCTACTATCGGAGAACAGATGGAAACCGTTTAGAATATATGCAAACTTTGATGCTGAAAATAGCAGGTCATTTAAGTGCGATTTGCAAGAGTTCTATAAAAATACAATCAATGAATTTACTTGCCTCTGCTGCATAATTGATAATGAACTTTCAGGGGAAAAAAGGGCGAAAAATATCATTGATGAAATAAGAAGCTTTAACACAGATAAGCGAAATAGTATTATTGGAGCCATAGTCACTTCTCATGAAAAAACTGAAAATATAGATGAACATGTTTTCCTTGAATATGTTAATAAGTCTTTAGCTCAAAATAATTTACAATCTGCAATACTTAAAAGTACATATAATTATGCGATAAGCAAGTTAAAAGATGAATTGGTGAAAGGACTTTTTGATTCTTTCTCAAAAGCTACAATCAACAGGAATATTGCATTCTACCTATCGCAAATGGCTGTATATGAAGGAGTGGCAAATTACCAAATTATTAACACTTGGATTAGTACCATGTGTGATTTTGAATTATCTAAAAGTAATGTAATTCTTTATATCGTGAGATTAACTAATCTAATTAATCAGGTTGAAATTGAAAATTATGAAATTTCTGATGATTTAAATATGCTTAATACTTTTGAAGCATTTGATTATAATGTAAATAAGTTTTATCAGCCTCCGGCAGCAGGTGATGTTCTCATAGATAATGATGGCAATGTATACATTTTGGTTGGACAAGACTGTGACATCATGATGAGCGAAACCAGAAAAAGGAGGAATGCTATTTCTGAATTGATACCGGCACAAATCGTATCACAGACTGAAATGTTTAAATTGAAGAATAATCTTAATTATATGATGATTAACAACTTTAGAAAAAGTCCTGAAGATACTCCAAGTTGCATAAAGATAGATTATACAAAAAGAGTTTACTTGGAGAATGAGTTGATTAATTTGTGCACATATAATCCGGATGGAAAATGTTGTATTAGTCTCGATACGGTGTTGCCAGATGATAGAGCTAAGATTATGATGCCATATCTTGTTGAATATTATGGTGAGATGCAGAAGTACTTTAATTCGATAAAAACATTAAAATCTCAAGCAGGAGAAGCTTTTGATATATTCTTAGATAATACTTATGCCCCAAGACTTATATCCGTACATAAGTATGAGGAGGAATCTGCAAATAAATTATCTTATCCGTTGCGAAGAATTTGTAGATTAACAGAAACCTATATACTTTACTTATACAAGCTATATCTTGAGTATAGAGGGAGGCAGCCGTATAACACTATCAATTTAGCTCGGTGCCAGACTCTTGATATACCTATAACAGATTCAGCGATTTCTGGAGAAATGAGCATTCAGGTTATTCTTTCAGGAGATAGGAATACAAATTCCAAGCCTGCAAAATTACCCTGGGAAATATCAAGAAGTGAAGTACTGAGGATGTTGTCAAAATTTAATGTGGATTCAATGCCTACAGATAAAAAAGATTACATAGCTTTAGAGGCTGAGGAAACTAATATTCGCTTAGAGAATGGACAGGCATTAAAAGTAACTAAAAAAAGTAAACCAGCGGTAAAATTAGAAATAATACGATCCTACATAGGCTACTGAGTAAGTGGTATGAGATATTACAAAAATTGAAATTCTAGGATTTTCCTAGATTGATTTACATATGTAAGGGGCATTATTATGGAAAACATAAGTATTATTTCAAAAATTAAAAATCATGCTTTAAATAGAGTGAAAAAATATTTCTCAGGCTTATCTATAAGGGAACAGCAAGTATTTATCAATCATGTAATCCGCTATTATGATCAAACTTACGATCTGTGGCTTAGCCAATATAATGGAAATAATAATGAGATTCTCGATTACTTAACTTTTTCGTTTCCAGTAGTATTTCGTTATCTTTATAAAGATTATAGTAGCACTGAAGGTTGTCCACTAATCCCTTCTTCCTTAATGTCCATGCAAACCATAAGGGATTTTTTGGATATTTGTTATAAAGCCGGACTCATGGAAAACTATGAGGAACTACTCCGGACTGGAGTATTGCAGTATGAAATTAAGGGTGAAAATAATGTATATTTATCGTATACAAATAAATACTTTTCAATTGAAAGAGTAGAGAAAGTTCAAAGTGTAAAGTATTCTCATGCAATGATGAGATCCATGCAAAGTGAATATCATAGGGGTTTAACTCAGCTCATACGGATAATCAATAAAATGGAAAAATTGGTATATACATGGAATGACGATTTTATAGGTTACGAGGCAGATCCAGAAGTAGACCTTTTTTTCATCCGTAATGCACAGTTAGATTTTGCTCAAGCCACAGAATGGGATGGATTTTCTGAAACTTCAAAGTTTGGGGATATAGAGTATCATTTTTTTTTAAGTGCTCTAATAGCTATTGAATCAATAAATATAAAACACTCACAATTTGTTCAAGTAGCAATGAAAAAAGACCCTAATTTAGAAAGTCATAATATTTTGCCCTGTATTGAAGATTATATAACCGTGGTTGATACCATCTCTTATATTTTGGGTACTTCCCAAGAAACAGCAGAAACAATATTAAATACATTCTTGTTTGATGAAGAAAAGAGAGAATATTATAGTCATATAAGTGCTCCAAATCCACCTTTTATTAGAATATCATCAACACAATTGTTGCGTTCGTTCAGCGGCTGTATTTATAGGCCAATAGAATTTATGCTAGCTGAGCTAAAGAGGTTATATCCAGAAGATTGGGACCGAAACACAAAAGAAAGAGAAAGAATGTTTAGAGATGAGCTATATAAGTATTTTACTGATGACCGCTTTATTACATTCAATAGAAGTATAGATATTGTTGAAAACGGAAAAAGAATTACTGATATTGATGCATGCATTATTGATAAAGAAACTAATGATATAGCATTCATTCAACTTAAATGGCAGGATTCTATTTATGAATCAGTGCGATCTCTAGTAAGTAAAAGAAAAAACTATGTAGAGAAAGCAACAAAGTGGGTTCAAGATATTGAACAATGGATTAATATGACTTCAGAAAGACGTATAGCTGATTTTCTGCAATTAAGTCCACAATTTGTTTGTAAGGATAAGATTAAGAGTTTTGTAATTGGTAGACATAACGGAAATTACTCTGGAGACGAAAGGCCATGTAGTAATGCTGCCTGGTGCCAATGGTATAATTTAACTAAGCTAATAGGAGTATCCCAAAATGATATTACTATACCAAAACTTTTTGACTTAATTCAAAAGGAGAGTCCTTATAATCAACAAAATAGTATTAGTCCATCAGAAATAAAATATGGAAATTATTGTATCCAGTTAGTTGCTCCCCCATATAATTATGCTTAAAGGAATCAAATTTACATTACCAAAAGGTTGGATAATAGAGAATAAATTACAGATTTAATACTAGGTAATAATAAAGAGAATGCTGTTTTTAAACTGACATTTTCTTTCTAATAATATACTAACAAAATACTAACAAAGCAAGCCGTTTACTTTATCTTATCGATAAAGCAAGCGGCTTTTTTGCGAGAAAGGAGGAATTTTAAATGTCAAAAGTAATTGCTCTCGCCAATCAAAAAGGAGGGGTGGGCAAAACAACCACAACGCTCAATCTAGGTATCGGCCTTGCGGCACTGGGAAAAAAGGTATTACTGGTGGATGCGGATGCGCAGGGTAACCTGACGGATTCTTTGGGTTTCCACGAGCCAGACAATTTGCCTGTTTCACTGGCTACTGTCTTATCTAAAGTCATGTTGGAGGAACCATACGCACCTGACGAGGGCTTCCTTCATCATGTGGAGGGAATTGACCTCATACCGGGCAACATTGAGTTGTCTGCTATTGAGGTTTCCCTCGTCAATACTATGAGCCGGGAAACAGTGCTGTGCAGCTATATTAGAACCGTTAAAGATAGGTACGATTATGTGCTGATCGACTGTATGCCGAGCTTAGGCATGCTGACAATCAACGCCCTTGCTGCCGCGGACAGCGTGATTATTCCCGTTCAGGCTCATTATCTGCCCGCAAAAGGAATGACGCAGCTTTTACAGACCATTGCCAGAGTTAGGCGACAAATTAATCCTAAGTTAGCTATTGACGGTGTTTTACTAACAATGTTAGATAACCGCACTAACTTTGCAAAGGATATTTCCTTTGTCCTGCGGCGGGATTACGGTGACAAGCTGCGAGTTTTTCAATCGGAAATCCCCCTGTCCATCCGGGCAGCTGAAACAAGCGCGCAGGGAAAAAGCATCTATGCGTTTGACCCGCAAGGAATAGCCGCCAAAGCCTATCAAGCCTTTACAAAGGAGGTGCAGGATATTGGCGAAAAGCAATGCAAGAGACAGCATAAAGTTGACCTTAGTAGATGAATTGTTTTCCACGGCGGAAAGCCGGGCTGATGAACAGCGGGAAAAGGTGCTAGATATTCCTCTATCGGAAATCAGCGATTTTCCCAATCATCCTTTTAAGGTGAAAGCGGATGAAGCTATGCTGGAAATGGCGGACAGCGTAAAGCAGTACGGTGTTTTAGTTCCCGGACTTGTACGACCCAAAGCGGACGGTGGTTATGAAATGGTGGCTGGACACCGGCGTAAAAAGGCAAGCGAGCTTGCCGGTAAGGAAACGATGCCCTGCATTATCCGTGAATTGGATGACGATGCCGCCACAATTATAATGGTTGACAGCAATCTGCAACGGGAAAGCATTCTGCCGAGTGAAAAAGCCTTTGCATACAAGATGAAGCTGGAAGCAATGAAACGTCAAGCAGGAAGGCCAAGCAAAGAAAATGTGTCCCAAGTTGGGACACAAAAACGTTCAGATCAAATATTAGCTGAACAAAGCGGGGATAGTCGAAATCAAATACAAAGGTATATTCGCTTAACAGAACTTACCCCATCTATCCTTGAAATGGTAGACGAGAAGCAGATAGCTTTTAATCCGGCAGCAGAGCTTTCCTACTTAGCCGAAAACGAACAGCAGGACCTATATAACACTATGCGGTCGGAGGACTGCACCCCCTCTTTAGCACAGGCACAGAGAATGAAAAAGCTCAGTCAGGACGGTAGGCTAAGTATGGATGTCATCTTTTCCATTCTTACTGAGGAAAAGCCAAATCAAAAGGAAAAGTTCAATATTCAGAGAGAACGGATTGACCGCTTTTTCCCTAAGAACTTTACGGAGAAGCAAAAGGAGGAATTGATCGTACAGCTGCTGGAAAGCTGGTACAAAAAGCGGCAGCGGGAACAGGAACGATAAAACAAAATATGATCGTAACACATGGCAATTCGTTCTCATGAATGAGGACGTTTTTTTATGCCCTTTTGAAAGGAGGTGTTTCCATGTACTTTACAGAAGGGCGGCTGCGGGCATACGAGCACATGATGCAGGAGAAACCGAAGCATGAGCATGAGCTTCCTGCAAAACCAGTGAAGGATACGGATTGTAAGCAATGTCGACGCTTTGACAAGCATAATGGAAAATGCAGCAAAGAAAAATGTATCCTACCAGATGATTAATGAGGTGATTTTACACCAAGGGGGTAGTCTGTCCTTTGTTTTGAGGTGTCGTATGGTGGTCTTGCGGTTTTCCCCTCCCCACACCCCTCCCCTAAAATTTTACCAGCCGAAAAAGAAATAT
>LOES01000091.1 GCA_001515955.1 Clostridia bacterium BRH_c25
TATTAACACAACAACTTTCTTGTCTTTCATAGTGTTAATAATCACATCCTTGATTCAGTGCCTCGCATGCCCAAGAAGGAATATACGTTACGAGGCACTATGGTTAGCCTTTAATAGACCCGATGGTCAGACCTTCAACAAAATACTTCTGGAAGAATGGATAGGCCAGTATTATGGGGCCTATTGCAATAACTGCCATTGCCATTCTTGCCGTCTGGGAGGGTAGGTTTGCCATGATCTGAGTTGCATTGTTTATAGAGCCTGCATTATTTGAAAGGTATAATATTGCTTTATCCACTCTATACATAAGGTATTGGAGATTGAAAAGCTTTTCATTATTTATGAAAAGCAAAGGTGCATACCAGTCATTCCAATAGGTAAGTACATTGAAAAGTCCAATTGTGGCTAATACGGGTTTTGCCAGAGGAAGTACTATTCTTACAAAGGTCTGGAATTCTCCGGCGCCGTCAATTCTTGCCGCCTCTATAATTCCTTCCGGTATGGTCGTCATGAAGAAGGTTCTCATTATCAGTACATAGAGTGGGGTCATCAGATACGGGAGTATAAGTGCCATTATGGTGTTATCTATATGAAGAACATTGACATATACCATGTACCACGGAACCAGGCCTCCGTTGAACAGCATGGTAAGGAAGACTATGAAGGTGAAGACACTCCTGTATTTAAAGTCCTTCCTGGATATGGGATATGCATATAAGGATATTATTATCAGGCTGAGAGTGCTGCCGGTCACAGTAACGAGCATAGTCACTCCGTAGGCTCTGAGAACTACCATGATGTTCTTGAAAATATACTTGTAGGATTCCAGGCTGAAATCTCTTGGAATCAAGCTGTAGCCGTACATAGTCACCGTTTTTTCATTTGTTATGGAAGCTGAGAAAACAATTATCAGCGGAAGCACACACGCTATTGTGCATAAAATCATAACTATATTAAGTGCAAAATCAGCTTTCTTGTTAATCTTGGTGCAATCCTTCATCTCTCATGCCCCCCTAAAACAAAGAACTGTCTTTGTCGATTTTTCTTACGATATAGTTTGCAGTCAGTACTACTATAAAACCTACTATTGCCTGATAAAAGCCGGCTGCCGACGCCATACCTATATCCCCTGTGTGTCTTAACGCCCTGAACACATAAGTCTCGATAACATTGGTAACATCGAACAGCGGTCCGCTGTTTCTGGGAATATTGAAGAACAACCCGAAGTCTGTGAAAAAGACCCTGCCTACCTTTATCAATGTAAGTATTGTAATTACCGGCATCATCATGGGCACCATCAGCTTGGTTATCTGCTGGAATCTGGAAGCCCCATCGACAGCTGCCGCTTCGTACAAGGATTTGTCAAAGCCTACAATTGCGGCAAGATATATGATGCTGTCATATCCGGTCCATTTCCATGTATTCACCAGTATAATTATCAAAGGCCAGAACCTGGGATCCACATACCACTCAACCGGCTGCATCCCTGAATTGACAAGCAGCTTGTTGATAAAACCCATATCCGAGCTTAAAAGAGCGAATACCAGATAGCTTATCACAACCCATGAAAGAAAGTATGGCAGAAACATCACGCTTTGGTACAGCTTGGACAGTCGTCTGTTTAACAGTTCATTGAATATAATTGCAAGTGCTACGGCAATGGTGGCAGCAATTACTATGAATGCCAGATTGTAAAGAATGGTGTTTCTTGTAATTTGAAAGGCAGCTTTTGAGTTAAACAAGTATTTAAAGTTTTCAAAGCCTACCCAGTCGCTTTTCCAGAAGCCCTTTGTATAGTTGTAATCCTTGAAGGCTATTACGATACCGAACATTGGCAGGTAGTTGTTGACCAGCAGTACCAACAGGCCCGGAAGCAGCATAAGGTACAACACCTTATTCTTTGCCAGCTCTTTAAGAAGCGCTGGTTTTTGTCTTTTCACCACAGTCCCTCTGGTGTTCAAAGCCTTTTGCACCTCAGTCATATGGCCGCCCCCTCCTTTATCGCAATTACAATTCCATTTTGCTTTTCTACTCTCATAGTATCCTGCATTACCCTTTCATTAAATGGAGCATCTTGCGTTTTTGTATTATAATGTTGTGCAATAATAAAGCGCAACATTTTCCACCTTATAAGGGGTACGGGTAACACGGAATACACGGATGTTCCACGGAATGACACGGTAGGGTTTATGTTTTTCCACCGTGAGTTCAGTGGATTTCAGTGTCTTCAGTGCTATATGTAATCTTATACTCTTTAGGGCTTACCACAAAAAAAGCGTTCCTTTTCAGAAACGCCTAGAATAAAGACAAACCTAAGAGCAGCAATGCCATAGCCTAAGTATGCTTATACAGAAATTGTCAATGGCTCTTAATAACGAAGCCTTAGAAACAACCGTATGCGAGGCAAGGATGCCGAGCAAGTCCTAAAGGTCATGGATGACCATTTTAGGACGTTAGGTTTTTCTTAGGCTGAGTTATTTAGAGCCATCAATTTCTGTATATTCATACGTGGCTATGCATTGCTGCTCTTAGTGACTACTTGTATTAGCCAGGATATCCAATCAACAACCCGACTTATATTCAGAGGGGGTGACCCCTGTGTATTTTTTAAAGAGCTTGGAGAAGTAATGTGCATCCTTTATCCCTACCAGCTCCGCTATTTCATAGGTCTTGTAGCAGGAATCCCTCAGATACTCCTTGGCCTTTTCTATCCTGACCTCATTCAGATAGTCTACATAGTTCTTGCCCAGCTCTTTGGTAAACATCCTGCTCAGGTAGTATATGCTCACATAGGTATGTTCTGCAACCTCATTCAAGGTGATTGACTCATTATAATTCATGCTGATATAATCAAGGGCCTTTTGCAGAGTTGAGTTTATTGTTTTTCTGTTAAAGCTGTTTATCCTGTTTGCCATACTAATGGATATCTCTTCAAGAATTCCATTAAGCTCCATGAGGCTTTCACATTGTTCAAGAACACCGAATACTTCAGTTATTCTCCTGCTGTGAAGGCTCTCATCATCATGCTTCATGGTTGTGGGCAAGGTGTATATCAGGTTTATAGCATTCCAGTAGAACTTCTTTATGCTTTCCTTGTCAAGCTTGCATTCGTTCACACATTTCAGCATATCCTTCAGAACCAAGGCTACACTGTCTCCATTCCCTGACCTGACCTTCTGAACAAGAACCTTCTCATAATGCTCCAGCATGGAAAAGTCGGTAGATTTGTAAAAGGATTTCAAATCATCATAGAGTATTATTGTATTCTTGCCCATATAGAATTTATAATCAAGAGCTTCAAGAGCCTCCTTTGTCCTGTCGGCAAGTTCAAAAGCTCCCTTCCCCTTTGTACTTATGGATATTGTAACAGTAAAGCTGAAGCAGTTCCTTACGAGCTCCTGCAGGCTGACAGCATCTCTGTAGAGTGAGCCGGACATATCCTCCTGAGATGCTTCCTTAGGTTGAATTATGAATACTGTTGTCTTGCTGTTTATCGGTACATCCGCTACCTTGAAGCCGGCACCCAGCATTTCCTCAAAGGTATTAATAATTCCGAACTGGTACAGATGCCTTTCATATTGGCTTTTTAAATTCTCCTGCCCATCCTCATCGGCCTCCACAGCCATGATAGTAAAGTCATCAATGGCGAGGCCGTATAAACTGAGTTCCTCCAAAATTTCCTCTTTTTTTGTATTTATTCTGAACATGATATCATATAGCAATTTTTGTCTGAGCACCGGTATTTTACTTTCAAAATGCTTTTTTAGGCTGCTTAACTCATCCTCCAGCTTGCAGCTATGCTGAAGCTCTGCAATTGCCTTATTTATTATCCCGGTCAGGTCTTCAATTTTCGAAGGCTTTAAAACATAATCAAAGGCTCCCAGTCTTATTGCCTCCTGTATATATTCAAAATCCCTGTAGCCGGTCAGTATTATTATCTTGCTTCCAGGCAGCAGCTGCTTAGTCTCTTTTATCATACTAAGCCCGTCTATTTCCGGCATGTTTATATCTGTTATCAGAATATGCGGACGCAGCTCTCTGATCATCCGGATGCCTTCGATACCATCATTGGCTTCTCCGCACACCTCGCAGCCCAGGCTTTTCCAGTCTATTATATTTTTCAGCCCTTTTCTTATGATGGACTCATCGTCAACTATCAGTACCTTGAACATTATTATTATCTCCTTCTGGTTTCTGCTCATCAGGTATCCTTACAATAGCCTTGGTATATTGGTCGTAGCTGCTCTCTATTTTTACTCCATATGAGCTTCCATAGAGCAGCTTTATCCTTCTATTGACATTTTCCAAGCCTATACTTTTCCTGGCTGCACCGTAACCGCTCCCCTCAATTATGAGAGTATCCTCCTGAAGTCTAAGGTTCAGTGCTTCCAGCTCCTCCTGCGTCATGCCTATGCCATTGTCGGTAACCTCAAATATAACATGGCCGTCTTTCCTATATGCGTCCAACCTAATTATCCCATTGCGCCGGCTCTTTTCAATTCCATGCTTTACAGCATTTTCTACCAGAGGCTGTATCAGCAGTCTTGGTATTTTTACCTCCATCAACTCTGAATCCAGTGTTTTTATTACCTCAAGCCTGTTCTCGTATCTGTTCTTCAGTACAGTCATATAATTGTCGATGTATTCCAGCTCTTCTCTGAAGGATATTGTCCTGTCCCCCCTGCCTATACTCCCGTCTATCAGTTTGGCAAGGGCAGATACGGTTTCACTTATTTCGGGAACTCCGTTAAGCTGTGCCATCCAATTGATATTCTCAAGAGTGTTGAATAGAAAGTGCGGGTTGATCTGTGCCTGCAGTGCTTTAATCTCTGCTTCCTTAAGTGCGATTTCTTCCTTGTATATACGGTTTACCAGATAATCTATCTTTTTTGACATTCTGTTGAAGCGTTCACTTAAATACCCCAGCTCATCATTTCTGTCCAGCTCTATATCTTCATGCTTATTTCCCCGTTCAACCTTTTTCATGCCCTCCACAAGCCTGTTTATCGGAGTGATTATATCCACGGAGGTGAGTACACTCAATACTGACAATATGATAAGCCCATAAACCATAATGAGCAGCACCCATCTTTTAAGTGTGTCCATTTCCCGGTACAGCTCCTTCAGAGGTATATGGTACACAATTTTCCAACCAGGGTCCTCAAGCAGCACATAAGATATCAGCATCCCTGCTTTTTTATCAATATAGAAACCCCTTTTCCCCTGCATCTGATGCTGGTAAAAGTTATTCAGTATTCCGTTGTTTTCGATCTCCTTTATGATTTCTTCATTATCTTCCGAGAGTATGGATATGTTGTTCACCGACTCCTTGGATAAATCAGTATATACCGACTCAAGATACTCCTTTTTTATATTTATTGCCATAAGCCCTATTTCATTGTAGTTATCCCTGTCATAAACCATTCTGGTGACATATATGTTGCTTACTTTGCCCTCCTGCTTTTCAAGAAACCATACAAGCTTTCCCTTACCTTTTCTTGCAGCTTCAACTGCGCTTTCATAGGGCAGTACCATTTCTATCCTTGTCTTTCCATTGTCCGAATCGAAGCTGAAAAATCTCCTGTTTTTTGTTACCAGGCATATGGATTGTATTTCGTTTCTGGAAAGGGTTGCCTGCCTTAATATGCTCCTTATTTCACTTGCTCTTTTATATATGGTTATGTTATCCTCAAAACCGCTGCTGCCCAGTGCATCATATACCCTGTTGTCATACAGCAGTTCAAGGGTAAGCACCTGCATGCTGCTGGAAAGATCGTTGAAACGAAGCTCTATCATTTTGAGAATATCCTGGGAATAATTAATGGATTTCTGCTCAATTATTTCTGCAGACTTCTGATAGGATGTAACACTGATAAAAAACAATGGTATGACTATTTGTATATAAAACAATAGTAGCAGCTTGTTCTTTATGGATGTATTCTTATAAAACAGTACAAATTTATTGACGATATTCTCCATAACAGTTCTCCTATTATTTTTATCAAATATTCTACTGCTGCATTGCTTTGCGGTCCATTTCCTCAAAAACCTCTTCCGGGGTCTTTCGTCCCTCCAGAACCTGAGGGAAGCTTGTAACAAGTATCTGCTCCCATAGATTCCTGTCTATGAAGCTGTCGGTCGGTCCAACCAATTCCAAGGAATCTGCTATAAGCTCCTTGCCCTTTCTCATCAGCCTGCTGGTCTGCATATCCTCTTCCGGTATCCTTATATTGCTTATGAAGCCTGTCTCGTGGCTGAAAAGCTTTGCTGTCTCTACTGATGTAAGGAATTTTAGGAGTTTGATGCTCATCTCCCTTTTCTCATAGCTATCAAAAGCCTTTGTACTCATATGGAAGTTTCCATTCCCTAAGCCGTATATGATGCTGCTTGGGTATGACTTTCCTTCATTAAAAGCCGGAAAGGGTATTACATCTACTGTCTCATCCTCTGCATTCAAGGAACCAAGCCCTATAAACCATGAGCCTTGTGCTATCATGGCAGCCTTCTTTTCTATAAAAAGATTATCCCTGGTCTTGTCATCAATTGTAAAAGCATCCTTTGGAAATGCTCCCAGTTCATACAGTTCTTTTACATACTTCATTCCGTCAATATAGCATTGATTTATCTTCCCTGACTTATAAGGATTCTCCGTATCTTCCTTCCCACCCAGCTTCATTACGATGTTCTGATACAGAAAGGTCCCTTCAGGTGTGGAATTATAAGCAATTGGGATTATTCCCCGATCTTTGAATACTCCTACGGCATCCTTAAGCTCTTCATAAGTCTCCGGGACCTTCACTCCATATTTGGCAAAAAGGTCTTTGTTCAAAAACAATCCTTCATATATGATTTCACAGGGCAGCCCGTAGATTCTGCCGTCAAACTGGTCATAGCCCCATGCATCCTCACCGAAGTTGGCAGTCCACTCTTTGTTTGAATCAAGCAGTCCCGTCAGGTCTGCCACCTTCCCCTGTTTTATCAGGATCTTTATGTCTGAACCGGGCCAAAGGCCGAATACGTCAGGGTCATTTCCCTGTGCAAAGTTGGTCTTCAGCTTGAAAAGGAATTCTGTTCCCGACATTGACTCATTTATGATTTTTACTCCGGGGTTTTCCTTTTCAAATTTTTCCAATTGCAGCTGAAGCTGCACAGCTTTCGTATCGGTTCCGCCCCAACTGCTCAGAAACCTTAATTCAATGGTATCCCTGCCGCTCTCAAAGCTGTTAATGGGAATATCCCTGTTGAACAGATTAAGGGTATACATAACCGGGAAAATAACCAAGGCGAGGAATATCACCAGATAATATATGCCGGGTTGTTTAAGCTTCATAACCATCCCCCTATTATTGGCGCATCAATAAAATATATTTACAGTTATAGCAAGTGCAGTACAATATATTTCGCGAAATACATTATATATTCTAAATTCAAATTTCGCGTAAATATTTCCTTGTTCGTTATTGAATCCGCACTTCACCCAATATAAATACTTATGTGCGTTCAATATAATTCTCCAAACTTTACTGAATATCCTGCAAAATTTTGTCATAGTGCAATATATTACAAGAACAGGACAAAAAAATAGAATATTGCTACGCAATATTCTATAGTCGCTAGTCGCTAGACTCTAGTCACTAGATTAGAGCTGGGCGTCGAAGCATGTATGGGCGATTCATGAATCGCCCATACTTTGACCCGTAAGGAATACCATAAAATCTAGAGACTAGTGACTCGTGACTAGCGACTGTTTCTGTCCCTTTCAATTATCTTCTTCAGGAAATGCCCGGTATATGACGCATCGATTCTGCATATATACTCAGGGGTGCCTTGTCCTACAATTGTGCCCCCCCTGTCTCCACCTTCCGGTCCAAGGTCTATGATGTGATCAGCTCTTTTTATAACATCCAGGTTGTGTTCTATCACTATAACGGTATTTCCAGTATCCACAAGCCTGTCAAGTATACCCAGCAGCTTGTGGATATCTGCTATATGAAGGCCTGTGGTAGGCTCATCCAAAATATACACTGTCTTGCCGGTGCTTCTCTTTGACAGCTCATAGGCCAGCTTGATCCTCTGCGCCTCTCCGCCGGACAGCTCTGTGGACGGCTGTCCCAGCCTGATATAGCCCAGACCGACATCATGAAGTGTCTGCAGCTTTCTCTGCACCCGGGGTATATTCTCAAAGAATCCGGCAGCATCCTCCACTGTCATGTTAAGAACCTCGGAGATGTTCTTCCCCTTGTATCTTACCTCCAGTGTCTCCCTGTTGTATCTCTTTCCTTTGCAAACCTCGCAGGGAACGTATACATCAGGGAGGAACTGCATCTCTATCTTAATGATTCCATCACCCTTGCAAGCCTCACATCTTCCACCCCTTACGTTGAAGCTGAATCTGCCGTTCTTGTAGCCCCTCATTTTGGCTTCGGGGGTGATTGCGAATACTTCCCTTATGATGTCAAAGGCTCCTGTATAGGTGGCAGGGTTGGATCTGGGTGTCCTTCCTATTGGTGACTGGTCAATATCGATAACCTTGTCTATATATTCAATTCCTTTGATACCCTTGTGTTCTCCGGCCCTGTCCTTGGATCTGTACAGCTTGTGGGCCAGTTCCTTATACAATATTTCATTTACCAGAGTGCTTTTCCCTGAGCCGGATACTCCTGTTACACAAGTAAAAACACCTAATGGTATTTTAACATCCAGATTCTTGAGATTATTTTCATTTGCCCCATTTATTTCAAGCCATTTGCCATTGGGCTTTCTTCTCTCCTCCGGTACGGGAATTACTTTTTTCCCACTCAGATACTGACCGGTTATGGATTCTTCGCAGGCCAGTATATTGTCCAGGGGTCCCGCTGCAACTACCTCTCCTCCATGGGCCCCTGCTCCCGGCCCCATATCAATAATATAGTCTGCCTCATGCATTGTATCCTCATCATGTTCAACAACCAGCAGGGTATTTCCCAGGTTCGTGAGGTTCCGGAGTGTTTTCAGAAGCTTTCCGTTATCTCTCTGATGAAGGCCAATGCTTGGTTCATCGAGTATATACAATACCCCCACAAGACTGGAGCCTATCTGGGTTGCAAGCCTTATCCTCTGGGCTTCACCCCCGGACAGGGTTCCTGCCGTACGGGAAAGAGTAAGGTATTCCAAGCCTACATTTATGAGAAACTCAAGACGTTCCTTCACTTCTTTCAATACTAGCTTTGAAATGATTTTCTGCTTCTCAGTAAGTGTGATCTCATCAAAAAAGTCCTTTATCTTGTAGACAGACATGTCGCATACCTCAGCAATTGAAAGTCCGCCTATCCTGATTGCCAGACTTTCCTTCCTAAGTCTTGTTCCTTTGCATTCCGGGCAAGGTATGGAAGACATGAAATTCTCTATTTCGTTCCTCATATAGTCAGACTTGGTCTCTCTATAACGCCTTTCCAGATTTTTCACAACACCCTCAATGGACACCATTACTTCGCCTTTGCCGTATTCTCTCTCATATCTGACTTTAATTTTTTCACCGTCATTGCCGTTAAGGAGTATGTCGACTATCTTGTCATCCAATTGGCAGACAGGTGTATCCATACTGAAGCCGTAGTGCCTGGACGCCGCTTCAAGTATATTGTAGTACCAGGTATCCTCATCATAATTCTTCCAAGGTTCTATAGCACCTTCAGCTATTGACTTCCCCCTGTCGGGTATCACCCGGTCCGGGTCAATTCTTCTAAGCTCTCCCAAACCGTCGCAAACAGGGCATTTCCCAAAGGGACTGTTGAAGGAAAACATTCGGGGTGCCGGGTCCTCTATGCTTATACCACAATCGGTACATGCAAAATTCTGACTGAATAGTCTTTCTTCCTTATCAATTATATCAATCAAGGCAGTTCCCCCGGAAAGCTTCAGCACCGTCTCCAGAGAATCGGTCAGTCTCTTGTTTATACCTTCCTTGACTACTATCCTGTCAACAATTACCTCTATGGTATGCTTCTTGTTCTTTTCCAGCTTTACTTCCTCATTAAGGTCCAAAATCTCGCCGTCTATCCTTGCTCTTACATAGCCGCTCTTCTTAATATCCTCAATAAGCTTCTGGTGTTCCCCCTTCTTCCCTCTGATAACAGGGGCAAGGAGCTGTATCTTTGTTCCCGGCTCAAGGGCTTTTATATAGTCAACCATCTGGTCTACAGTCTGCTGTGATATTTCCTTGCCGCACACATGGCAGTGAGGTATTCCTATCCTTGCAAAAAGAAGTCTAAGGTAATCATATATTTCTGTTACAGTGCCCACCGTTGACCGGGGATTCCTGTTAGTGGTCTTCTGATCTATAGATATGGCGGGAGACAGGCCTTCAATATAATCCAGATCCGGCTTCTCCATCTGTCCCAGGAACTGCCTTGCATAGGCAGAAAGGGACTCTACATAACGCCTCTGCCCCTCTGCATATATCGTATCAAAGGCCAGTGAGGACTTGCCGGAGCCGCTGAGACCTGTCAGTACTACAAATTTATCCCTTGGTATTTCTATATCTATGTTCTTAAGGTTATGCTCTCTCGCACCCTTAATAATTATTTTATCCTTTGCCATTATACACCTCTTATTTTTTTACCTTCTGCCTAAGCTCGATTATTTTATCTCTAAGCTCTGCCGCCCGTTCATACTGCATAGCTCTTGCACAATCCTTCATCTCTTCCTCCAAAGCAGAAATTAGTCTGACAATGTCCTCTTTCCTCAAATGTTCTATATCCTGCTTCACGCCGTATTTTGCAGACTCTTCCGCAACAGTAGTGGCTTCAATGATTTCATGTACCGCTTTCCTTATAGTCTTGGGCTCAATTCCATGCTTCTCATTATAGTCTATCTGAATTTTTCTTCTTCTGTTAGTCTCACTTATAGCCCTTTTCATGGAGTCGGTAATTTTGTCCGCATACATGATTACCTTTCCCTCCACATTTCTGGCTGCTCTGCCGACTGTCTGGATGAGAGAGGTCTCCGACCTCAGAAATCCTTCCTTGTCCGCATCCAATATAGCTACCAGTGATACCTCCGGAAGGTCCAAGCCCTCCCTCAGCAGGTTTATGCCTACAAGCACATCAAACTCGCCCAACCTGAGACTTCTGAGTATCTTCATTCTCTCCATGGTAAGAATATCCGAGTGTAAATATCTGACTCTGATATCCAATTCCTTCATATATGTAGTCAAATCCTCAGCCATCTTTTTCGTAAGGGTAGTCACCAGAATTCTTTGGTTCTTTTCTACCCTTTCCTTTACTTCGCCTATAAGACTATCTATCTGGCCTTTTACCGGCTTCACTTCTATCTCCGGATCAACCAGTCCGGTAGGCCTTATTATCTGCTCAGCCACATGAGTACTTCTCTCCAGCTCATACTTGGCCGGTGTAGCACTTACATAAACCACCTGGTTGAGCCGCTGCTCAAACTCTTCAAAATTCAATGGCCTGTTGTCAAATGCAGATGGCAGCCTGAAGCCATAATCAACAAGGGACTCTTTCCTGGCCCTGTCTCCAAAGTACATACCTCTGACCTGAGGTATTGAAACATGTGATTCATCAACTACCAGAAGATAATCCTCAGGAAAAAAGTCCAGCAGCGTGTAGGGTGAACTCCCTGGCGCCCTGCCGCTGATATGCCTTGAATAGTTTTCTATCCCGGAGCAGTAGCCCACTTCCTTCATCATTTCAATATCATAATTGGTTCTTTGCAGAAGTCTCTGGGCTTCCAACAGCTTATCCTGCTCTTTCAGTTCCTTTATCCGCTGCTCCAGCTCTGCTTCAATGGTCTTTATTGCAGTCTCCAGCTTCGCTTTGGTAGTAGCAAAGTGAGAAGCAGGGTATATGTAAACATGCTGCCGCTCTCCCACAATATTTCCGGTGAGAGAGTCTATCTCAAGGATTCTTTCTATTTCGTCACCGAAATATTCCACTCTTATTGCCTTATCTGATGAGGAAGCAGGGAAAATATCCACAATATCCCCTCTTACCCTGAAGGTTCCCCGGACAAAGTTTATATCATTCCTGTCATATTGGATGTCGATAAGCTTTCTTAAAACCTCGTCCCTGTCCTTAACCATACCCTTCCTCAAGGAAAGCACAAGAGATCTGTAATCCTCAGGATCTCCAAGGCCGTATATACAGGAGACGCTGGCTACGATAATAACATCCCGTCTCTCAAAAAGCGCAGCTGTTGCCGAATGCCGGAGCTTATCAATCTCATCATTGATATCGGCTTCTTTTTCTATATAGGTGTCAGACCGTGCAACATATGCCTCCGGTTGATAATAGTCATAATAACTGACGAAGTATTCTACACAATTATCCGGGAAAAATTCCTTGAACTCGCTGCACAGCTGTCCGGCCAGAGTTTTGTTGTGCGCCAGCACAAGAGTAGGCCGCTGAACCTTCTCTATGACATTGGCCACGGTAAAGGTCTTTCCAGAGCCCGTAACTCCAAGCAGTGTCTGATACCTGTCCCCTGCCAGTATTCCTTTCGCCAGCTTTTCAATTGCTTCCGGCTGGTCTCCTGTAGGCTTGTAGTCCGATACAAGCTTGAATCTGTCCATATTCCACCTTCTCAAATTTAAAGTAACCATTAAATTATACCACAATGGTATTTGGTTTACATAAATGCAATATTTACTCACTTCAGCAAATATTGGCAAAACCACTAGAACACTTGTTCGTATATATTTTATAATTTATAGCTTTCCATGTCAACAGAAAAATATAAAAAAGGCTTCCATTAAAGTATTTTAACAACCAAGGAAGCCTTTTTTGAAACTCGCTTACGGGGCATGA
>LOES01000092.1 GCA_001515955.1 Clostridia bacterium BRH_c25
ATATCATTTCTGTTGCTTATCAAGTTTTCTCCAACCAGTTCCCTAACAAGGCCGGTTTCTATTATCAGTCTTTCTTCAATGCTTTTGACCAGACTTCTTTCTACTATCCTCGCAGACAGTATTCCGGAAATAATTACACCCAATATGAGAACGAGAATGATATTAAAAAAAATCTTCCGCTGCATTATCTTTCACCTTCACTTATGAACCTATAGCCAACACCTCTTATAGTCTCAATCATCTGTCCGCTGTCTTCATCATCATTGATTTTCTGCCTTAGGTGCCTGATATGAACATCCACCGTCCTGGTCTCACCCACATAATCATATCCCCAGATTTTATCCAGAAGGAAATCCCTGGTCAATACCTTCCCTTTGTTTTCTATCAGCATTTTTAAAAGCTCAAATTCTTTAAGAGTTAGTGCCAGCTTTTCACCATTTTTCCGTACTTCATATTTCGCGCAGTCAATCTCTATATCATTGACTTTTAGTATCTTAACGCCTTCATCTTCTAATGATTCTCCGGAACTGTCGCCACTTATTCTTCTCATTGCGGCCCTTATTCTTGCTATCAGTTCCTTTATGCTGAAGGGCTTTGTTACATAGTCGTCAGCTCCCAGCTCCAAGCCTAATACCTTGTCCAGTTCTTCGCTTTTTGCAGTAAGCATAAATAGCGGTATCTTTTTCGTCCGTTTTTCCATTCTGAGTCTCTTACATACCTCCAAACCATCAAGCCCCGGAAGCATCAGATCCAGCAGTATGAGGTCAGGTATGTTGGCAAAGGCCTCCTCCAACCCGTCAACACCGTTACCTGCAACTGTTACCTTGTACCCATTTTTTTCAAGGTTATACTTTAAAAGCTCCTGTATGTTGACCTCATCTTCTATTACAAGTATCCTCTCGTTCATATGGTATAATCCTCCTAGTGCTTATTTACCTCAATTCCATAATTGCCGACAGACTCCCTGTTCTCCCATTATCTCTCCTATATGAGAAAAACAACTCTTCATTGCATTTAGTACAAAATCCGCTGATTGTAATATTTTTTTCTGGAACTCCCAGTTCTACCAGCATAAGCTTGTTTGCTTCCCACAAATCAATTACATATTTGTCATTTTTCAATGGCTTTATAATATGTGACCGGTTACCGAAGCTCTCCATAAACTGCTCTGCAACCTCAGGCCCAACCTCAAAGCAATCCGGCTCTATGGATGGTCCTATCCCTACAAGACAATCCTCCGGTCTTGTCCCATACACCTCGGTCATCTGCCATATTGTCTTTGCACCAACTTTAAGCACAGTACCCTTCCAGCCTGAGTGAGTTACTGCAATTGCCCTATTCTTTGTATCAAGAAAGAATAGCGGTACACAATCTGCATAAAAGGTTATCAGCGGTATACCGGAAATATTTGTCATAAGTCCGTCTGTATTCGTGATGTCATTGGGTATAGTGAGCCCTTTACCTATATCGGCTTCCGTGACGACTCTTATATTATCCTCGTGAGTCTGATCTGAAAACACCAGTCTGGTATAATCAATGCCTATTGCACTGCATACCGTGTCAAGATTCCTGCGTACATTTTCTATAGGATCCTCCTTGGTAATGGAGGTATTCAGAGAATCATATACTCCCTGACTCACACCTCCGGCCCTGGTCGTGAAGCAGTGCTTTACATTTCCGGTCTCTTCAAAGGATGGGATAGTAAGGTAAACCAGTTCATCTTTCCTTACAACTTTAAATGCTTCTTTTATTTCAACCACCTCTAGTCCATTTAATAATATATACACTTATTCTAATGTTAATATTATTCGGGATTTTTATCAATAGGGAAAAAGGTTTCGGGGTTTGAGGTGTAGGGAATGGTCTTGGCCGTTCCGGTGTGGGAGCGAACAGTATTCGCCCTTTTGGGGTGTGAGGTCCGGGTGTAATTCTGTCACTATTTTCCTATGACTGGGATCTATTTCTGCTTTGCTATTTTTTTCAGTCTTGCCAGTAATTCAGTAAGCTCAAATACATCTTTGACAGTTTGTGTTTGATTATTGACTACAACAGAAGTCAGAGTAATAAGCGGGAACCGTTCCACCTCACCATGCCTGTTAGCTGCTGTGATATATCCGTTTTGAACATCTGTTTGATTATAGAAGGTTAAAACCTCTAACTCGAACTGCTTTTCGATATCTTTAAAGTAAGCTTCCGTTACGTGATCATTTAAGATTACAACAAAATCATCTCCGCCTATATGTCCGACAAATTGTTCTTCTGAAACATTATGCTTTAGAATATCTGCTAACAGTTTTATCACAAAATCTCCATTTTCAAACCCGTAAACATCATTGTATGCCTTGAAATTGTCAATATCGAGATATGCAACGCTGTACTTGTTGGTACATGATACGCATTGACTTAGCTTTTGCTCAATGATCAAGTTGCCCGGCAGCCCTGACAAAGGATTTTGATGCTTTGCTGCAGAAATCTCTATTTCGGTTGTTTTCTGCAGTAAATCTTTAATCGTTACGGTTCCGATGTATTTATCCTCTTCTGTAACAACAATAAAATCATAGAGCTTATCATTTGGGCGTGACAAGGCCATTGAGGACACAGTGCTTACAGGTGTTTTATAATCCACAGATAAAAAGCTTCTATCCATAAGCTTGGAAATGGTTTTGTTTTGATTCAGGGCAAAGCCATAATGCCCACTCAGTTTTAATGCCAGTTTTTCTTGAGTAACTATTCCAACAGGTGCCTCATTTTCAATGACACATAATCCAAAGCAGTTTGGATTTTTCTTGAAAATATCGTATACATGAGGAATCATTTCAGTTGGCGGAATTGTTTCGGTATCGTTACATAAATTTGCTATGTAAATATTTGAAATGATGCTCTGGGAAGTATGATTTTTCTTAAGATTAATCTTCTTAAGTGCCTGCAAAACCTCCTGCCTGATTTCCTTTACCTCTGCATCCGGTTTCTGAATGAGATATCCCTGACCATATTGCACTCCCAAGTTAACAAGTGTATCCAATTCCTCATAGGTCTCGATGCCTTCAGCAATTAAAAACACATTTGAAGCTTTAGAAAATTCAACCATGCCCTTAACAAGTGCAAATTTCAAACTGTCTGCATCAACACCGCGAATCAGCTTCATATCAAGCTTAATATAATTAGGATTGACATCACTTATTAGATTTAATCCTGAGTACCCTGCTCCCGCATCGTCAATGGCAATTTTGTAATCCTGGCTTTTATAATGATCAATAGTTGCTTTAAAGCCAGCCATATCAGTGATTACATTCCTCTCTGTTATTTCAAAGATAACGTTGTGGGGAGCAATATCATACTGCATTAAAAAATCCTTTGTGAACCCTTTCTTAAAAGATTCATCGTGCATCGTATTGGGGTTAACATTGATAAACAGTTTCTTGCTGTAGGGGGGAATCATAAATTTATATGCGGCCTCAAGTGCCGTTGTTCTGCAAAGCAGCTCCAGGTCCCACAAGCGATTACACTCTCCTGCAATTGTAAACAGCATGTCAGGATTTTTAATTTCACTATCACATATGATTCTACTTAGCGCTTCATGCCCTAGAATACTGCCGTCCCTCAGGGATATGACGGGTTGAAAAACAGTTTTTATCTGTTTATTACGGAGGATATAATCCAAGGCTTCTTTACTCGACTCTGACATTTGACCACCTCTATCTTTGTTGTATCTATTGCTAATATTTATATTTTTTCTTTCACCATGAGATTAATTTTACACGGGCTTTGTAAAGAACGAATTACCAAAATATAAAATGTAAGTTAATTTTGTGTAAAAAAACTTGGCACATATGACAAGAAAAAAAGCCCCCCTTGGGCTTATATCTACTTCAATCTGCTTTCGAGCTCTCCGATTCTCTTCTCCAGCCCCTTGATTTCATCTTCAAGTGGATCCGGAATGTCTGTATGGTTTAAATCAATATATGTCTCATCTATTCCATCCCTTCTCACCACATGTGCCGGGACTCCTACTGCTGTGCTATTTGGGGGTATGCACCTCACTACCACTGCCCCTGCTCCTATCTTGGCATTATGTCCTATTGTAATAGGTCCAAGAATCTTAGCTCCTGACCCTATGGTTACATTATGCTCAATTGTAGGATGCCTCTTTCCTTTGTCTTTTCCTGTTCCGCCCAATGTAACCCCTTGATACAGTGTCACATCATTACCTACTTCTGCAGTCTCACCAATTACTATACCTGAACCGTGGTCTATAAAGAGCCTTCTTCCTATGACTGCTCCCGGATGTATCTCAATTCCTGAAAAGAATCTGCACAGTTGTGAAATCAGCCTTGACAATAGAAATATCCTCCTGCGGTACAGACTGTGAGCAATCCTATGACATATAACAGCATGCAAACCCGGATAGCATAATACTACCTCCAGATAGCTTTTAGCAGCCGGATCCCTTTCGAATATTGTCTTTATATCTTCCTTCAACTGTTTAAACATTATTACCACCCTTTATTCATAATTCTTATTTACCGGCTTGTTTTAATATATTCTCACATCCTGTAATTTGTTTGTTTTTTCATTGACATACCTCCATTTATGATCATTAATGAGTTGTCTCAAAAGCAAAAGCCTCTTTATACATACTTGCATATGCATAAAGAGGCATAACTGCGGTTCCACTCTTTCAATACTCATGAGGATACTAACATATCCCTGCACTGTAACGGGTGCTCCCGTCATATCCTACTGAAGCCTTGAATAAGGCTTGTTCGGTCAAAAGCTCCTGGACGCACTTTCGGCACATATCTCTGGTGCTGCTTTCAGCAGTCGGAATAATCCGTCGCAGCCCTCTCTGTAGAAATATTCGTGTACCTACACTTTCCATTCTAAGCCTTTGTCTCAATTCCTACTGAATTGCTATGATATAATAATATGATATTTACAATTCTATGTCAAGAATTATTTTCATGCTTTACTCAACCATTAGAATGTTGCTCGGATCATATGGCATTATACGATAATCCAGGTTCTCTGCTTCAAGTCCTTCCATAAACGAAATCAGCTCTTCCAGTCCTTTAGGATAAATATTCAGTGTTTCATCCTTAAGGCTGTATATAATTTCATAAGCCTTCCGGCTCTGGAATTCATCCAATAGGTCAAGCTTTCCCGCCAGATTGTATATTTCATGCAGTAAGCTGATATTCCTCCTGTCTATTGCGTAATCGGCAAAAAAGCTAAAGGCCAAAGCTGCAATGCTCTTTTCATTTTCTTCACTGCTTCTTCTCATTACATCCATGGTAATATCAATGTTATTCATAATATGCTCGCAGCCGCTTCTTTTCGCTACCCCTCTCAAACCGTCAAGTGCCTCATCTATCATGTCCATTCTCCTCCCTTTATACTTTATGGCCGCGGAATGTATACTCAAATTCCTACATTCCGAACTTCCCCATGAAATAAATTAAGAACGTTTCCTTGTCTTCCCTGTTTTTGTTAGGTATAGATGCTGAATATATTCTGTTACATCGATAATAAGTGATGCATATACCGCACCAGCAAATGTAACTCTTACACCATCAAAAAGATTGGAAACAAAGTATACAATAAGTGTCGCTGCCAAAACATATCTACTGTTTTACATCAAACTCAATCTCATGCTTTAGTATTTCCTCTATTCTTTTCTGAATATTATCCAAATCCAGATCTGCTTCTTTTCTTATGCTCTTTCTAAGCATGGGACCAATTTGTTGCAAATCATCATATATATCCTGTAGCAGTTCATAAGCTGCAGTTGCCTCCATCATTTCCCTGGGCACCTCGGATATGTTTGCAATTATTGAGTTCTCTGTCCTGGAAGCAATTATAGGATCACTAAATTTCTCAACATAAACCTTCGTCCTTCTTCCCGGGCCTCTGTCATCCTCAATAGGTTCCAATGCGACAATTTTATCGGATCGCACATACTTCCCATATCCAAGAGGAACAATGGAGTTTTCCTTGACCATCATTTAAATAACCTCTCTTTTCTATCGTATAGATATATTTTTTCAAAATCCACAATTACTATTCCCTTTATATGATTTTAGATATAATCTGAAGTGAATAATTCCACTTAATAATAGATTTTCAATTAAATGGTAATGGAATCCACTATTTACATCCATTTACATTTATGTTAAACTATATATACAGGCATTTTGCAGTTCTGCTGCAAGGTGCCTTGTTATATTTTTATTACATTTTCCATTTTATGTATTATAAGGAGGTATTTAAGTGTCAAGAGCTGCTGTATCTAAACGTATATATGAAATGCTTATCAAACACTTAACAAGTATTAAAGAGGAAAAGCTTAATGTAATTGAAAAATACTACCCTGTATGGACTAATGAAAGAAGTGACTTCCAGGAACTAATGGATTCCTACATTAAGAGTATTGAGAACACTATATACAATGAGATTGAAGTGGATGACAATGCATCTGATGCTTGCCCTTTCGTAATCATCGGGAGCCAGGTGATGCTAAAGGATTCTTATACTAATAAAAGTGAGGAAGTGAAAATTGTATCACCCTTTACTGAGGAGATGAGCTTCAATGTGGATAGTGCATCATATTTATCTCCCATGGGCAGAGCATTTCTGCTGAAGAAAATTGAAGATGACATTAAGGTAGAAACCCCAATGGGGATATTTCAATATATAATCGAATCTATAGAAATACCGCCTGATATGTTTTAATACAAATCTATAGAAATACCGCCTGATATGTTTTAATACTGTTCTTATGCAGTTTGGAAGATAATTCAACAACCACCTTTTTACCTGAGTGGGCGAACTTGATTTCATCCTTAAAATATGACACAGCTGCTTCATCAACAGCTGTGTCACTAATATATCCTGTTTTATTATACAATTGTTGTTCCATGGTCCGTAATACTCAACTGCAAGCTTTGTACCAAGCATATTCCCTTGCTGCACTTTACTCATTCTTTTTGAAGTTTGTGGGATGCACACTATCTGCATAAAGCTCTGTTACGTAATGAATTTCCTCCTTTTCATATTTCCTGGTCTGAAGCCTGCCTTCAGCTGCAACAAGCTCACCTTTTTTAAGATATTTTGCAATAAACTTTTCAGGAAGGTTCCAGGCTACGATCTGGATGAAGTCAGTATCCCTGTTGCCTTCTTTGTCGATATAGTCCCTGTCTACTGCCAGAGTGAATTTAGACACCCTTTTCTTTTCGTCGAAGGTCTTTGTTTCCGCATCTGCTGTAAGCCTGCCCATCAGGATTGATTTGTTTAACATTGTATTACCGCCTTTCATTATATAATATAGCTTGAGGTACTTACCTTTTTATCTCACTTCCGCCTATTCCGTAAGCAAAAAACTTTTCTTGCCTGAAAGGATTGAGTGAAGGTATAGGTATTCCTTCACAAAACACTAAAAAGTTTACACCGTTAATTCCGCTTAGCTTATCATCTACAGCATCATCCAAAGAAAAAACAATTTTATAATTACTGCCGCTTTCTTTATCCATCCTGTTATTTAAAAAACCGTTAAGCTCATTTATAATGTATTGTGTGACCAAAGCTTTCCTGTCTTTAGACTCTAACCCGATGTCCCCAGCCTTTACCCATATCCTGTTTTCAATGTCATACACCTGGTCGGACAAGGTGAACTTATAGCTCTTCCCCCTGTACTCTATCAGATATTCTTTTTCTCCTGCCGGATCGTAGCAATACCAATTGTCGTCAGCATCCGCTATCATCAGCCTGTCATACAGGATTATTACTTTCATTGGCATGTAATGCTTTAATTCATTCTGCTTATCAGCATCTCTTATGCTGAGATTTCTGAAGAAGAGCCTGTAAAACCATTTCAAAGCCTCTTCCCTGTCAACAGGTACATTGGTTCTATCCTCGTATCCGATTCCATAACCTGTGCCTTGATCACGCAGCATCACTTCAGTATTATATGAACTATACCCGGAGGCTGCATTGGCTCCTGCATCCAGAGCCCTCTTGTACCGTTCAGCCATGATATCTATATTGTCCACTCCTTTACCTATGAAGAATATACTCCAGGTGCAGAATATAAAAACAAGGCTCAAGAAAAATGCTTTCATAATGCCACTTCCCGTATTATTTTTCTATTGAATATAGACCGATGCTTTGGCGAAATACCTGATGTCCGCTTCAGCACCTGATTTTGTGCCGAAAGGAGTAATTTCATACAGTCTTCCCAAGGGATGCTTGTTTTGAAACTCCACATAGATATTGATAATGTCGTAGCCCTCCGAGCGCAGATCCTTCCCGATAACCTGCGAGCCTGCAATTACCTCAGGGGTATCTGTTGTTCCGGTGAACTTCTCTGCGGTCACACTAATATCAAATATCCCGAACCTTGAAAGACTATGCTCCAATTCATTATAGACAGAATTGTATAAGGCACCCTTCTTGGCTGACACCTGGGTGTATTGATATACAGTATTTTCTACCATCTGCTGCCTTATTTTGAAGTCCCTGTCCAAAACGGCATGGAATGAATACCACGTGAATATGGGAATTACCAAAAGCGATGCCCAGAACTTTTCCATACGGCTATTCACCTCATAATCATGCTTTTTAATTAAAGCTTTGTAATCGTAATCCGGGTTGTTTCCCCGCTCTTTTTTACTATTACCACTTTATAATTGCTGGCAGGTTCAACTGCAGACCCAATATTAGCAATACCATCATTATATGCTACTCCATTTAATGTGATTGTCACACCCTCACCAGCTTCTAAATGTTCTCCTATTTTTCCACTTATTCCCGATCCGATAACCTCGAAAGTGATAGTTCCATCCCCTATTTCCAGCTTAACGGCAGTAAGGGTCTGATTGGCCATTTGCGCCATTGCCATCTGTGTTTCCTTCTGTGGATTATATACCTGGTTGACATACATAAGCCCCGCTGCTGCAACCACCACAAATATCAATATTACCGCCCAAAATTTCTCCATAATCCATTCTCCCCTTCATCTTTTACTTGATATAGTTCATCGGATTTGAAAGTGTCGACAGGCTGTATGAGAAATACACCATGGCCACAAGCATTACCAATACCACCGGCACCATAGCTATTACCTGCTTGGACTTTCTTCTTTTTATACTCTTTATCTCCAGCCATTTAAGCTGGTTGACCGCCATTTCATCAATATTGTCCACTATGTTAAGAAGCCCTGTGCTCATAGAAAGCCGCATAGCCTCCAATAGTTCAAAAAGCTCCTGATTGTTCACCCTTTTCAACAGGTTGTCAAAGGAGGCTTCTCCCTTACCGCTTTTTATATTGTTCAGTGCTTCGGTTAAAATAGATTTATAGATATCTGCTATTACCAGAATATTTATGAGTACGTTTTTTATGTTAAAGGGAGGAAGTCTCCCAAATATAGAAAATACATATATGTAGTTCAATATCTCCCAATCCCTTTTATCCTCAATAAGCATCAACTTTAAATGACCGATTATATTGGGCATAAAATACATGGCTAATGCTGCCAGTAAGGCTGATAGATATATGGGGTAATCCCTTTCTATAGTCCTTATCCTTATCAGTTTCTTGTACATTCTTTTAGCTGCAGCACCTGCATCCTCTTCCAAACCAGCCCATTTACCGCTTATCTGAGCTTCTATATACTCTATATACATTTGAGAATTCTGTTTGTTCTTAAGCTCTTTAAGAGTGACTTTATCTCCGGGCAGACAGTTATCTAAATAACTGAATATCTCTTTTTCCAGCCGCAGGGTATGTGTATCCGGCACTACCGCTATGTCTATCAGAGTCTTTTCTATATTTAAATCACCTATTATGCCGTCATAAAGCATAAAAGTATTTGTAGTTTGTATACTGATGAAAAATACGAATCCAACAATAAAAAGCATTGTCTTTGCCAGATAGAAGCCTTCAACAGAAATCCCTAGTCCTGAATCAGTTATGAGTTCTTCAGTGTTTCTGTACCTTTTGCTCTTGTATCCCGGCATAAAGGGCAGCAGTCTGCTGATACTTATCAAATAACTTTTCCTTGCATAATCCGCTCTATATAACCTTTTTATTTTCTGATACCTGAAATATTGGTAAGCATATATGGAAATTGCGACTGCCAGCAGAACAATTGCAAGTGCTTGAATTATTATGAAATACTGTATATCCCTCACCACCTTCCTGTCAATTTTGCAGCTTCCTCATCCAATGTATAAAAAGTGCGCCAAGACCGCTTATAAACATCAATATGGCAGTCAGGTTCTGAGCTTGTATACTCCCATATATATCACTCATGTTCAGATCAATAAGCAGACTGGCATTGTACCATTTAGTCACCGGTATCACCAAAAAGGGAGCGAAAAAAACAAAAATCTGCATGCCCAGAAGCTCAGCATCATTGTATCCCTGTTCAATATTCAAGAAGGTCACTATATTGGTCAGCCTTTTCAGGTTATTGGATATTACATCCTCACCGGAGAACTTATTGTCTTTTTCCAAAACCATCCCGCCATTTTCCTTTGCAAACAGAATAAGACGGCACAGCATCTTGAGCCAAATCGTAGGCATTTTCTGCTCCAGCTCCCCTATCTTTCTTTCATAATCCGGCACCGATAATGCCTCCTTGATTTTCACGATATATACCCTGTTGCTTTTGGGGCACCGGGAGATTGTATCCTCCAAAGCAGGTACAATGTTGCCTTTATAATGATTATAGTAATGAGTGAGTTTTTTTAAGGTATTGGGCAGGTCGCTTTTAATCCGCTTCTCATATATTTCAAAATATGATTGCCCGCATAGATACACAAATATCATTGTTGAAAAAACACACAGAACCTTATGATACCAAAGGCCGCTAAAGGTGTTGTATGCAAAAAGAAAGTAGATGGCGCCAAGCAGTGTTAATGCAGCAAGCAGCACAAAGCTTGTCCCGATATTCTGAGCAGGTGATTTTTGATTGATTAGAGTCATGCGGTTGTTGAGCTTAAATAACAGGCAGTAATAAGGATTATGCTTGTTATAGCCATTAAGGTCCGCACTTTTGTCAAGCTTCCAAGTAATTCGTCTCACCCCCTTGCATATTCAGGCAAATCCATGCCTGTATCTTTCTCAATCAGTCTGACAAGGCTCTTTACATATTTCCATGCTTCATTGTTCTTCTTTGCCTTTTCTATCATTCTTCCGGAGGGATAGTTTATAAATCTTGCAATCCCATCCTCCATTTTCATAATTGTATTCAGCCTGAACATATTATATGGATTGCTCTGTATCTGCTGAATGTAATACATCCTCTGCAGCTTCTCATTATCAAGCTCCATACTATAGTCAAAATCACTTGATGCCGCTACCAACGGCACAATTTCCACAACCTTGGTTATCATTATCTTCCCATCAATAATCTCATGCTGAAATATCATATTTATATAATGAATTATATCCATTACGGCACTTTGCTCTGAAAAGTACCGTCCTGTACCAATAAGCATGTTTTTGAGACGAGGCACAGTAGTCTCCGGGTTTGTTATATGGGTTGTGAACCATGCAGCAACAGAAACAGACTGTACCAGCTGTATAAAAGCAAATAACGCATTTCCATCCCTGACCTCTCCTATATTTGCTACATCTACGGACATACGGAGCATAGTCTTGACTACGTCCAGAAGCTCCTTGCCGTTTATAGCCTGTCCCTCGACAATCCTCTTGAAGGGGTATTTCTCCATAACATGCTGTTCAAAGTAATCCTCAACGGTACCAATATGCAGAAAATCGTCCAACAGTTCGTACATCACATTCAAAGTTGTGGTCTTTCCGCTTCCGAGTCCCCCTTGTAGACATATGCTTTCTCCTGATTTAACAAGAGCAATTATAAGTGTCCTGAGCTTGTCCATGGCTATCAAGTCCTTGAAGCCTGAATTGCTTTGATTGAAGATTCTTATGCATAGATTGCGGGCTGAGAAATAAGGCTTCTGGGTGACTGTTATCCTTGCTCCATCACCTCTATGGCATAATATCTCCGGATGGCTTACATCCAGCTGAGGACAATGCTTTTCAAAGCTTATGGCCCTGTCCTGTATAACCCTTGCATCACTTTCACTGATCTTTAGGAAACTCAGCCATATCTTTTTCCCGCACCAGCAGTAAATGTATTTGCCATTGTTGGAAAAACCCACTTCATTAATATTTGAATATGCCAGCATGTCAATATGCTTGAGGCCAAATATTTCCGCATATAACCTCTGGGTGATAATCTCTATCTTGTCAGTGAAGGAAAGTATATAATTCTCACTATTGTAAATGTGATTAATATCCTCCTCACCATATTCATATCTCATACTTTCATAGCCCTCAGCCTCTCTGGTCTTGCCGCAGAAGGGATACTCTGACAGAAGGCAGTTAAAGGCACCATCTCTCCCATTACTTCCAGTTGTGCTGTTCTTATATAGTATTATTTCGAATTTTTCTCTGGCGGTCAGATTCTCAGGGTCATTGAAGGGCAATATATTATCGATCAATCCACTTGCTTCATCAACTCTGATTCCCTCACGAATACATACATCCTCCAGCCCACCATCCTGTCCGTCCATATATAAATCAAAGCCTGTGAGAATACTGTTCTTTATATGTGACTTAATGATTCCCCTGGCCTCAGGAAGACCTGAGGTTGACTTTTCCTTGTAATCCCTGAGCAGTGATATTATTTTCCTTTCCTGCTCATCAGACGGGTCTGAATTGATGAAGCTGTTGATATACTTTTCCATATGAAGCTGCAGCGAATCGATAATCAGATATTTCTTTAAATCCAACATTCTCCCCCCCAACAAGTGAATTCAAACTAGTAAAGGCTGCTTCTAAGAAGCCTCTTGAACAAGCTCCCATATCTGATACTGTCTGAAGTGCTTTCTTCCATGCACAGCTCACTAACCATGAAGCTGCAAATATCATTCAGCTGCTTTACGTAACCATCCTTACCCCGCTTGATCTCCTTCATAAGAAAAGAATAGAAATTCTTGTCCATACAGCAAGCATTCAGGACATCTCCGTCATAGTTTAGTCCAAAGGCCCTGGATAAAGAATACTTGCTCTTGTATCTGCTTGTCACACTACCGGTATCCCAGCCGTCATAAAGCTTGTTTATTATACTTACGGTCTTTTTATCAGTAAAAAAGTTCAGAACACCTTGCATTGCAGGTTGGTGAAACAGCTCATCAATCACTATTTCGTTGGGAGTAAAAATTGCAAGGATATTATCAGCCTGGTCCAGATAAAG
>LOES01000093.1 GCA_001515955.1 Clostridia bacterium BRH_c25
CCATGTATCTATGTCAATTATCTGGGGTATTTGAACCGGCACCCACTCATTCCGTGGCTTTTCCTTAATTTTTATTTTCTCACCTTTCTTTTTGAACTTATTAAGATGGCAGTCTCTTGTGTCATATCTTCTTATGTACAATATTCCCAGATATGATGGATTAGAAAGTATTCTTCTCACCGTAACCCTGCTCCACTGCTTCATTCTTGGGCTTGGTACATCAGAAGCATTCAGTTTTTCTGCAATTTCTGCCGGTCCCTTGTGTTCTTCGGTCAGCAGATTAAAAATGAGCCTTAGGTTTTGTGCATGCTCATTATTTATGCTAAGCGTATCTGTTATTGGATCGAAATCATATCCATAAAGTCCAGGATTGTGCGTAAGCTTATGCTGAGCTGCTTTTGCCCGTTTCCCCATTTCTGTCCTGAGTTTTAATCTCGCTCTTTCATATTCATCCACTGCAGCCATTACAGTAAGTTGAAAACGGCCTTCCGCATTATCCTGATAGTTGTTTTTCAAGAATATAAGCTGTGCATTGCGTTTTTTTATCTCATCTATTATTATGAGCTGATGGGCGGCATTCCTTGATAATCTGCTGGAATCATAACAAATAAAGAATTCTATATCACTGCTTCCTTTTTTCAGCATGTCAAGGGCAGCCATAAGCTGCGGTCTCTCCAATACAGCTCCTGAAACGCCCTCATCACTGAATATATGTATGTTTTCCAGACTGCATCCCAGTTCAATGGCTTTATTCACACCTTCCGTTCTCTGAGCCTGTATTGAATAGCCTTTTTCGGCCTGCTCCTCCGTTGATACTCTCAAATATACTAAAGCATTCAAATCTTTCACAACCCTCACAATATCTTTGCAGCAGACAGCGGTATACCATCTCATAAGCTACTAATCTTCCGGCAGTTGAATCCTCTGACAGCAACTCAATTTCAAATTCCCTTATTTCCATAAAATCACCTGCTATATGTTTTGCAATAAACATTCTACATTGAAATTCAAATATTGCAAAATCATATTCCTTGATTTCATAGGTTGCACAATTCTTCCTTGAATCTTCTTTATTGCAACCTATATATATTTCGCGAAAAACATTTTACATTTTTAATTCAGATTTCGCGTAAATGTTTCCTTGTTTGTTATTGAAT
Source organism: Clostridia bacterium BRH_c25 (assembly GCA_001515955.1). The sequence goes on from LOES01000093.1 coordinate 1,158, forward strand.
TCGCACTTTGCCCAATGTAAATACTTTTGTGCGTTCAATATAAATCGAATTCCGGAGCTTCAGACTTGTACACACACATAATTAAAGGAAGGATTCCCATCCTTCCTTTTGCTTCAGTATATTATATATCCTTCTTGTTTTTTAGCATTGAGCCTCTTAGTATTTTCTTATTGCCAAACCGTTCCCGTATTTTATCAATTGTTTTTTCTATTGTTTCTTCTTTTTGTACACCATTGTCTCCTTCAAACAATGCAAACATCGAAAGCTGCTCAGATTCCTCCTCGGAAAAATTACTCAGACCCAATCCCAGAAGCCTTATAAGCTTGTTTCTGCTTTTATTCTCCTCTATAAGCTTTAAGGCTGTTGTGTAAATGTCTTTTGTAAGATAAGTCGGCGTCACTGTTTTCTGTCTTGTAACCGATGTAAAGTCCTGATACTTGATTGATATTGCAATAGTCTTCCCTTTATACCCGTATTTTCTGGCTTCATAGCCTACCTCTTCGGCCAAACTCAACAAAATGTTCCTGATATAGGAAATATCATTGGTATCGAAGGGTAGTGTAGTGGACCGGCTTATAGACTTGCTGTCGTATATGGGATTCGGCATCACAGGCGAATCATCCATACCCTTTGATTGTTTATATAATTCCTCTCCATATTTCCCAAAATTGCTTTTCAGGAATTCTACATTGCTGTTAGCTATGTCACCAATTTTATATATTGCATAATCCATAAGCTTTTGTTCTGTTTGTTTTCCTATTCCGTACATTTCTCTTATGGGCAGCGGCCAGAGCTTTTCCTTGACATCCTTGATATAAAGCTCTGTTATTCCCTTGGGCTTTTTTAATTCAGACCCCATTTTGGCTAGAAATTTGTTTTCTGAAATGCCTATTGAGCACCAGAGATCCAACTCCCTTGAAATGGTCTCCATTATGTTTTCCGCTATAGCTAAAGGTTTTCCGAATAGTTTTTCACATCCGGTCAGATCCATCCATGCTTCATCTATGCTGTTCTGCTGTACAACAGGTGTATATCTTGAGAGTATATCCATAACCGCCCTTGAGTTTTTCTCATACAGCTCATGGTCAGGGGCCACTGTTATAATCTCCGGACATAGCTTTTTTGCTTCGTGAAGCAGCATTGTAGTTTTTACATTGTACTTCCGCGCTTCATAATTGGCTGCAAGTATGATGCCCGAGCGTTTCTTCGGATCCCCTGCTACAGCCGCAGGCTTGCCTTTAAGTGCAGGATTCCTTGCCATTTCACAGCTTATAAAAAATGCATTCATATCAACCAGAAAAATCAATCTGCTCATATGTTCACTCCAACAACTGACGCCCAATGGGCGCCCCTACAGTATAACGCATGCAATGTGTTCCCTACAACCTTGTACGGTCGATTCGTAAATCGCCTCGTAACCCCGGAACCTCGTAACTACGAAACCTATTTTCAATTCCAATTCCATTATAACAATCGCATCACCTTTTTACAATTGCACATAGCTCATGCAATTTTCCCTTCTGATACACCGCTTACAATTATTGTTTCAGAAACCGGTATATGTGTAGTTACATCGATCTTGTTACTTGCAAGAGGGATTATTATCTGCACATCTGTTTTTACTATGAGATATATCTTCAGCCTTGTCTGGTTTATACCCGCCGCTGCAAAGTCGGTATAAAAGTCCACATTAACTGTGCCTGCAGGCTGTATATCAACACTTATTCTGGGGCCGGTGTTGGCAAATATCTGGCTGCCCAAAATACTTGCAATAGGTATTTTGAGATCTGTGATACCTATTTCTTTTATCTCTTTCAGTATTTCCAATGAGGTCTCTGCCGCCAGTTTGTTCATCTGAACGGTGTTTGCCTGAATTAATGATATCCTCCCGTTATTGTCGGTCTGGAAATCTATGAGGTGATCAAATGTATTGCTTCCTACCTTGTTGTTCACTGCTTCATTTATTGCCTGTGTTGCTATAAGTCTTGCGTTGATCTCCGACATTGCGAGTATTGTTGGTTTAATATTACGCTCCACAATATAATATGAGTATATAAGCATAATAGCTAATAAAATAAAGCTGAAGAAGAATTTTCTTTTGCCGCCTCTCTGACCAAACTTCCTCCTCATGAGCAAACACCCCCTATTTATTAATATATGTTTCAAAGTTATATATGTTACTAATATTTAGATATTTTTTAAAAAAATTCATAAACCCTGTGACAAAATAGTGCAATTTTCGTCTAACTATATGTTTCGCACTAAATCCATTACATAATAGTTCAATAGTGCGAAACGTTTTCATTGATGTTATAAATCGCAGCTATTCCATGTAATCTTCTTTGTGCGATTTATATATGATATGCAGCAAGGAAAATGTTTTGCACATTCTGAACTCAATATAAAGGTCTAGTGTAAAGCAAATAGATTAAAATCCGGTAAAATTGTCAAAAATCCTTTTAGTGGTGTATGCCTGCAGCAGGCAGTGCCCCACCTGGTTTGCCATATATGCACTTGTATGATATAATTGTTCTGGTTGCATATGGTATGCTCCCCTAAAGGGAAGCTATTATGGAGGTATTATATGAGCGAAAATGAAACAAAGACTCCCAAGAAAACAAAGAAGAAAAAAAGAACCTTTTCTTTATATAGATTCTTAAGGTTTGTGTTACTTAGTCTTCTGTTGATAATTCTTGTGAGTGGCAGCGTTGCGTTGGGAACCGCATATGCCTGGGTAAAAAGTGCAAGGCCGCTGAACGTTGATGAATTATTTGACTTGAACCAGACTACATATATTGTTGATAAGAATGACAAGCTCATCGACAAGCTGCATGCAAATGAAAACCGCACAATGGTTACAATAAGTCAAGTACCTGAGAACTTGCAGAACGCATTTATTGCAATCGAGGACAAGCGATTCGAGAAGCATAACGGTATTGACCCATATCGTATCATGGGTGCAATAAAAGCCGATCTAAAGAGCGGAGAACTGTCTCAGGGCGCTAGTACTATTACACAACAGCTTATTAAAAATATCTACCTTACCCCTGAAAAGGATTGGAAAAGAAAAGTAGTTGAAATGTATTATGCACTTCAACTCGAAAGAAGATTTACCAAAGACCAGATATTGGAAGCATACTTGAATACGGCTGGACTTGGGCATAATGTTTCAGGGGTTAAGGCAGCGGCTCTTTATTACTTTGGAAAAGAACTTGATCAGCTGACATTGGCAGAATGTGCAACAATAGCAGGCATAACCCAATACCCTTCAGCATATTCACCTTACTTGAATTTTGATAAGTCCATGAGAAAAAAAGAGCTTGTCCTTAGAGAAATGCTGGCACAAGGCTATATTACGCAAGAAGAACATGATGAGGCTGTAGAACAAAAAATAGAACTTGCAAAAGTTCAGAGGGAAGTAGAAACCACATACTTTGCGGACATGATTATCAGTGATGTCATAGACACACTCCAGAAAAAACTTGGACTTAGCAAGGAAGAGGCTCAGATTAAGCTGTTTAACGGCGGACTCACTATAGTAGCTACTATAGATACGGAAATGCAGGGCATCGTTGAGGAAATCTTCAAGGATACCAAGCTCTTCCCTGAAAGTAAAGAAGATGCCAATGGCATACTGCAACCCGAAGCTGCCGTTATAATAATTGAAAATGGAACAGGTGAGATCAAAGCCGTTATGGGCGGCAGAAGCGAAAAGGTAAGAAGGGGTCTCAACAGGGCCACTCAATCCTTGAGGCAGCCTGGTTCTACAATAAAGCCACTGGCTGTTTATGCCCCTGCTCTTGATAATGGTTACACTGTTGGAACAGTCATAGATGATGCCCCAGTTACCTTTGGAAAATTCAGCCCACGTAATTACAGCAATAACTTCAAGGGCCTTATTACAGTCAGAGAGGCTCTACAACATTCAATAAACGTTGTTGCTGTCAAAACAGTCCAGGATGTTGGCGTTCAGCGCTCCATGGAATATCTTAAAAAATTCGGTATTACTACTATGGTTACAAGAGAGGATAACAGCAGCACTAATGATGAAAGCCTTTCGCCCCTTGCCCTGGGAGGAGTAACAAATGGTGTCAAGCCTATAGAAATGGCTGCTGCCTATAGTGTATTTCCGAATAAAGGCATATATGTAAAACCAATATCCTTTACAAAAATTCTTGATAAAGACGGAAATGTGATTTTTGAAAACAAGCCGGAGAAAGAAAAGGTTATAAGCGAACAGGTTTCTTATCTCATGGTGGACATTATGAAGGGTGTTATTAGAGGCGGCACCGGTGGTAATGCAGCATTATCCAAGATGCCTGTTGCCGGAAAAACCGGTACTACGACAAAAAATGTAGATGCTTGGTTTACAGGGTATAGTCCGTATTATACAGCTTCAGTATGGATCGGGCATGATGAGCCTAAGGCAATGAGCTTCACTGGGGGCAGCTACCCCGCAAAGCTCTGGAAGGCTATTATGGAAGAAGTCCACAAGGATCTTAAGGTAACAGATTTTGAACGTCCAGGGGGTCTGGTATCTGTAGATATCTGCACGGTATCCGGCAAAAGACCCTCTGAGCTTTGTGCTCTTGACCCAAGAGGCTCAACAGTAAAATCAGAGCTGTTTATTAAAGGAACTGAACCGGCGGCAGATAGTATATGTGATGTCCACGTAATAAAAGATATAGATATAGAGACCGGAAAGCTCGCGACTCCTTACTGTCCATCCCCTTTGGTGCAATCAAAGGTATTTATACAAAGAACAGAGCCCTTTATTCCTGCACCGGATCAAAAGCAGGTACCTGCAGACTTGATATATGAGGCTCCTACTGAGTTCTGTGACATACATACTGAACCGGTTATCGGTGAAGATCCTCTTGAAGGTGAGGAAGATCTTGAAGGTGATGAATTCACACCCAACCCGGGTGAGAGCAATATTGAACCACCACCAACTAATCCATAGTGAACAGAAAGGGGCAGTTCAATGTGAACTGCTCCTTTCTATTATCTCCTTCATGGCTTTCGTAATTATTGGAGCACCTTTATCACAGCAATCCTTTCCATTCATTTTCCCAGGGTCTCCAATACCTACAATCACAGGAACATCAATAGACTCAAGTATGTCAACCGTATCCCCGTTTATCCTTTTCCCTTCAGTTTTATTACCGTATTTATCTACAGTACTCTCTATTATATTTCCATCCTTGGTTACTGAGAAATCAATGCTGATACCTTTTACTCCTTCAGTATTTGATGCCACTGCAATAACCCCAAGGATCTCAACCTCAGAACTTTGTGCTATCTCCTTTATAGCCTTTTCTCCCTTCCCCATTCCGGTATGTCCTCTATCATCAACCATAACAACAACCGGGTCATAGGGTGTCTGCTTTATTAGCTCTACAATACTTCGGCCGCTCATTGGCGTAGGATTGCCGGCTGACTTCGAAATACACCTTCCCCCGATTCTTAATGCAGCTGTTTCTACCGCTTTTCTTGCAATCCCATCACCGTCAGTCACCAATATTACACGTTTTTTATCATTTAAAGATACAACTATATTATTGTTTTCATCCATATTCCCGTCTCCTACTTTTTTGACCTTGGATTAAAGATCAGTGCCATCAGGTACCCAAAGAAAACTGCTCCTGCTATCCCTCCCGCCGCTGCCTTCAGACCACCGGTAAAAGCACCCAGCATTCCTGCCTCCTTTACCTCCTTCATAGCTCCTTTTGCAAGAGAATAGCCGAATCCTGTCAGGGGTGTTGTTGCTCCTGCTCCTCCAAAATCCACTATTGTTTGATATATACCCAATCCTTGAAGAATGGCACCAATTGTAACAAATGAGACAAGCACTCTGGCAGGGGTTAATTTTGTATGATCCATCAAAAGCTGTCCAATTACACAAATTGCTCCCCCGACTACAAAAGCCTTTATATAATCCATTATGTACCCTCTCCTATTGTTTTTTCTATCGCAACTGCATGAGCAATAGAAGGGATTGATTCTCCCTGCCAGGTGGTAGTTGGTGAAAGCAGTGCACCTGTTGCAACAAAAAGTACTCTATTAAAATTACCCTTCTTCATTTCTTTCGCTATATAACCATTTAAAACAGCAGCAGAGCATCCGCAGCCACTTCCCCCTGCATGAGTATCCTGTTTCTTATCGTCAAAAATCATTGAACCGCAATCATTATATACCTTTTCTATATTAAAGCCTTCTTTTTGCATCATATCAAGAGTTATTGCCTTCCCTACGTTCCCCAGGTCTCCTGTTATTATCAGGTCATAATACTCGGGGCTCCTGCCCGTCTCATTAAGATGGGCTGTAATTGTGTCAACAGCAGCAGGAGCCATAGCTGCACCCATATTGTTTGCATCCCTTACTCCAAAGTCAAGCACCTTTCCTATTGTTAAATGAGTAATGTATGGCCCGTTTCCTGCCTCTGCCAATACTGCAGCTCCTGCACCAGTAACCGTCCACTGGGAAAATAGAGGCCTTTGGACCCCCTGCTCCAAAGGAAATCTGTACTGCCTTTCTGCACTGCTGAAGTGGCTTGAGGTAGCACATACAACAGCTTCCCCAAAACCCCCGTCAAGCAGCATTGATCCCATGCATATCGATTCTGCCATGGTCGAGCATGCTCCATACAGTCCGACAAAGGGTATTTGCAGTTCCCTCGCTGCAAAGCTTGATGATACTATCTGATTCAACAGATCGCCGGCAAACATGAAGTTTATATTTGTACTGCTTCTTCCGGATTTTTTTATTGCATTTTTAACTGCTTCCTTGAGCATCTTACTCTCGGCCTTTTCCCAGCTGTCCTCCTCAAAATAATCATCCTTCAATACCTGGTCAAAATACTGTGCAAGAGGCCCCTCACCTTCTTTAGGCCCTACTATTGAGGCATTTGAAATTATAGAAGGTGGTGACGAAAGCTTCAACGTCTGTTTTCCCAATCTTTTTCCTGCCATTTGATCACTTCCCGAACAAATAGTGAATTATACCTATTACTATTGATGCAGAAATACCATAAACCAATACCGGCCCTGCAAGTACAAACATCTTGGCACCTACTCCGAAAACAAAGCCTTCTCTTTTGTATTCCATAGCCGGTGATACTATAGAGTTGGCAAATCCGGTAATAGGCACTATGCTTCCTGCTCCTGCAAATCTTCCTATACGGTCATATATACCGATTCCTGTAAGAAAAGCCCCCAAGAACACCATTGTTATTGCCGTTATAGAGGATACTGCTTCCTGATTATAGCCATAATCCTTGGCTGCATTGGATACCAGCTGTGCCACATCACATATGAGGCCTCCTACTATAAAAGCTGCAATACAATTCTTGAGGAACTTGGGCTTGGGTAATTTGTCCTTTATATACTCTTCATACTGCTTTGAACTCATCTTTGTTTTCAATACGCCGATACCTCCTGTCATAGTGCTTTTTAACACAACAAAGCTCATTTTCCAGGTGTTAAAAATGCACATCCTCTATTTGGTGCCTCGCCTACTCTGGAAGTAATATACTTTACGAGGCACTATCGCCTATTGCTTATGCTCGAATACCCTCGTACTATTTTTTAGTATTCTTCCCTCTATATCACTACGTATCTCCTTTTCAGCTTCACTTTCAAAGTTCAGAATGCTTTTGAGCTGCTTGAACCTTTTATTCATATACATAAAATCTCTCCAAACATTTTATTCAATATGTTTCGCACTAAATCCATTACACAAGAGTTAGATAGTGCGAAACGTTTTCATTGATGTTATAAATCGCAGCTATTCCA
>LOES01000094.1 GCA_001515955.1 Clostridia bacterium BRH_c25
AATGGTCAGAATGGATTTGACTTCTTAGGTATGCACCACAAGAGATATTTAACAGAAACACGAAGTGGCGAGATGTACTATGTCCTTTACCAATATCCGTGTAAGAAGGCCATGAAACGAATGAGGAAGATGATTAAGGAAGTACTTTCTAACAGAACAGCATTGAAAATGGACATTGTTGAGCTGATAGAAATAATGAACCGTAAAATTCGAGGATGGCGAAACTACTATACAACAGAGAAATCATGGGGTTGGTTGAATAAAATAGACTGGTATATACAAAGCCTATTCACCCGCTGGGATAATAAAAAGCGTGGAAAGAAAGGCTATTATTCTGGAATAGGGAAGATTGGGAAACTCCTAAATGAAAAGGGACTGCAGAAACTTGCTGCATAATCGCATGCTGAAGGTGAAGAATGTCGGAAAGCCGGATGAGGGAAAACCTCACGTCCGGTTTGATGAGGAGGGGCAGGCATCCCTGCCCTTTACTCTATTATCAACTTACTTGCTCATATACTAATATGTTTCAAAAGATAGGCATTTCAAATAGTGACTATCTTTTGTCTTAGAGCATCTCATCATATATGTGAATTAGCAATTCCTCGGCCATCTTATAATTCGGCTCGTCAGGCAAATTTGTATTTTCTGCTGCATATTTGAATTCCTTATCCAGTTTATCAACTATTTCAAATATCTGATCATATTCTATTTGAGGGTAGCTGTCCCTGGCTAATGCATTTTGCAGCCTTCTAAGTTGAGCAGTAGCATAATTCCCAAAGCTTTGTATTACTCTTTTTGAAAGTTAAAAAAGTGTCTATGGACCTATTGGTTGCTCACTAAACTGTTCTCCTTTGGCATCAGAGATGATGAGATAAGGAAGTCTGCTGTTGTACGGTTGCATGCGATTGGGGTTCCATTGGATCCCAGAAAAATATCACGAAGTTGATTTCTCCTTCAACGATTTTAGCACCAATCTGAAGGTCTCCACCTAGGGGACCACTTTCGAACCTGTGTATATCAAGAGAAAGATTTGTTGAGAGAATCTTACCTGTTGTACCAGTAGCAAACAAATTATATGGAAAACTTGATAAATTTCAAACCAAATCTCTACTTGAAAGTCTGGATTATTTGGGGATAGATGCTGATATACTTGAGTATAGTGAGAACGAAGACAGGTTGTCCATGAAGATAAACTCTGTAGATCTGTTTACAGTTAAAAGAAGCAAGAAGGTTGTTGAGATTTTATTTTCAGGCGCAATTGTCTACATAGAGAGCATTGGCGGAATCTCATACAAGGAATATGTAATGAAATCGGAGCATGAAGAAGGGACTTATAGACTTGAATTATATGTTCTTTTGTCAGGCACCGGGCACCAAATACTATTAAGATTAACTTTTTTTAGAGATTGACAAAAGTAATTAATGTCTGTATAATCATAGACAAATAGAGTCCTTAATATCTTTTAAGGAGGTTATACTTTGAAATATACGAAAGCGACAAACTATGCACTGCATATCGTTGCATATATGATTAAACATGATATAAATGATAATTTGAGTTTACAACCATTAGCAAACCACTTCAATATATCTGCTACCTATCTTTCAAAGATTTTAACGCAGTTAGTAAAGGCTGATATAATCCAGTCAACTCCAGGTGTGAATGGTGGTTATATTTTGCGTAAAAAGAAAGAGGACATTTCATTTATGGATGTGATCAATGCAACCGAAGGAACTGGAGCAATATTTAATTGTGACTTACAAGAGGAAGGCGATTGTCCTATTCACAAAGTAATGACAGAAGCAGAAAATGTGTTGAATACATTTCTACAGAATAAAAAGCTGTATGAAATATTCCAAAATACAACAACCAATAGAATATGTGAGGAATAATCCTTTAATATACACAACCATATTATAGTGTTTTTTATGCTCTAATTATAGATATTGTGTATCTGTAATATATGCATTAAATTATAAACTTGTTTCATTTATTATACGAGGAGGATAAATATGAAAAATCATCAACACAATTCAAGAGAAATGCAGCAATTAGCAAGAATAATTGAGTATTTAGACAGACCTGAAAGAATAAAGGCTTTTCCACCGGAAGAGATATTGCAAATGCTCTCAATTAAAAAAACTGATAATATTTTAGATTTAGGTGCAGGTACAGGGTATTTAGCAATTCCGGCAGCTCAAATGGTTGATGAATTAGTTTATGCACTAGATATGGATCCAAAGATGTTGGAGGTTATAGATTCTAAGGCTCAAGATGAAAATATAACAAATATTCAACTGGTTAAGGGAAGTATTGATGATATTCCACTACCAGATGATTCAATTGATATTGTACTGGCTTCATTAGTTTTACATGAAGTTAATCCGTTATCTAAAACCTTGCATGAAGTTAATCGTGTGCTTAAAGAAGGTGGATATTTTCTATGTCTTGAATTTGAAAAAATAGAGAGTGCTATTGATGGCCCACCAATGAATATAAGAATTCCTTCATCGATTATGGAACAGGAATTAATAAATGCCGGGTTTAGTATAATACAAAAATTATTTCCAAGAGACTTTTTATACATCATTATTGCTAAAAAGTAAAATTGTTTTCGTTGACCTAGCACTGAAAAACCACAATAAAGCAATCGTGCTTATGCTTGGCAACATCAATGCAAAAAAAACATAGCTTCAAACTATGAGTTCATTATATTAGGAGGTATTCATGACAACAATTAAATTTAACGGTGCCTATCCTTTATTTTGTAAAAGTATTAGGGAAAGAAGCAAACCATCCCCTTTGCTTTTCGAGTTTATGCATACTCAGGGAACTTCAAGTGGTATTCTAGCTGTAAATGGCGAATGGAATGCTTTATAAAATCTGCAGCAAGGTGCAATATATCAGCAGCAGATATGCAGGTATGGCTTTTAAGATCTATAAAAGGAAGCCTTTTATCCGATGGAACGAAATCAGCATTGCTTACGTCAAAGAAATAAAAAACAGATATCCAGGAGGAAATCAGTGAAAAGGTTATTATTACTTATGTTAATTTTAGTATTAAGCGTTTCCCTGCTTGCTTGCACCAACACGAGTGCCAATTCAGGGAATGAACCGAAGCTAAACAGTACGGAACAGCCTGTAGATTCCTATTACGGGCAATATCAGATGGCAGATGAAGGCTTCTCCAGTCGTGTGAAGGACAATGCAATTGATAGAGATTATAATACTGAATCAGCCAAATTTCAGAAATCACCTGAATTCAGCACCCAGGGTTGGGTCGAATTGGAGAGCAGGTATAAAGAACTGTGGGATAAGGAATTGAACAACACTTATAATAAACTCATCAAAGAGCTTAATGAAGCGGAACAGAAAAAGCTGCTTGAGGCTCAGAAGGGCTGGTTACAGTTTCATACTAACGAATCGGCGTTCGTTGTAGAGACATGGGAGGATCTGGGACTAGGATCTCAAGGAAAGGTTCAGCTTGTAATGTCGGAAAAGGAAAGGATACGCAAACGGACTCTGCAGCTAATGGAGTACTACAATATGCTTGGCGGAGAAGTAGAGTTCCTGTATAAAGGAGTTAACAAATAGATATTTATGAAAATGGATAGGGGTCAGGCTTGAGGTGTTCAAGCCTGACCCCTATTAAAACAGAAGGGATAGTTTGAGCTTGTCCTTTATTTTAGTTTACTACTGTAATATTATGGAATATAACGAAATCAAGATTAACTGTTACTGCAACGCGAAAGTTTATGCTCTTTTGTTCGGAGCCTGCCATAAAATAAATTATATTTTTTGATATTTTTTTGGTTTATAGCATATTATAAATAGCAGAAAGTTAACTAACACATGTTTACTTTTGAACATATGTTGGTTATAATATTGTTAACCAACATATGTGTAACTTAGTGAAATTGTTGGTTAGAGGAGGCTTTATAATGGCAATATTAAAAGACACAATAAATGAGGAATTTCAACGTCTTATAAAGATGGAAAAAGCTTACAAGGAAAAGATTCAAGGACTTCCGAAAGGGACTATTACTATAAAAAAGATAAAGGGGCAATCATACCCTTATCTAAGTTATAGAGAGGGACTTAAGGTAAAAACTGTTTACTTAAAATTGGAAGGAATAGAGCTTGAGAATTTTAAAGGGCAAATAGCTCAGCGTAAGCAGTATGAGAGGGTTCTTAAAGAAATACGGAAAGACCTTAAAATTGCAAGAAAGGTAATTAAATGATGGATAAGCAGAGACAGCTATTTTGGGATACTATAAAAGCATTCAATGATATAGGTATATTGTCGTATGTTGTTGTTATTGGCAGCTGGGCTGAGCATATATATGAACTAGCATATTTTCAGGATTTTGAAGCTAATCTAAGGACCCGGGACATAGATTTTCTTTATCCAAACATAAGAAAGCCTGATAAGAAAGTCGACCTTATAAAGTCACTAGAGGAACTTGGTTTTCTTGTTGCGGTGGACTCCCTCACAGAAATTACGAAGTTTTATAATGAAGAACTTGAGATAGAATTTCTTGTAAGGGATATGGGACAGGGACAATCAGATGCTTATGAGGTGGAGGCTTTGAATATCAAGGCTGAAGGACTCAGACACATGGACATTCTTTCGAGACATTCTATAGCTGTAGAAATAAAAGGTTTTACTGTCAAAGTTCCTTATCCTCAGGCTTATGTGTTGCACAAGCTTATTATCAATAAGAGCAGAAAGACAAAAAAGGAAAAGGATATAAGATCAGTTATTTTTATTTTGGAGAAGCTTAAAGAGGACCCGCATAAGATAGAAAAGCTGAAAGGGATTTATGATACCCTATCCAAAAAAGAAAAGCAAAGAATTGATGAAACATGTAAAGAAAACTCAATTGACCTTTTTATGTAGATATAATATGACCAATTAACAAAGAAGTAGGGACGGTTATTTTGTTTTTCGTTTTCAAAACCAATAAATAAGTGCCAGTCTGTCTAATTGTGTGTCCAGCAAAGCTGGACCGTGCTAACCGGTGGAAGTCCGGTCCCGGTAATCGCCAAGGAGCCGGGTAGCAAATCCCAGTGCGCTGCAGAAATGCAGGGTGCCAAGCGGGAGGATAACGTACCTGCTAATTAGGCAGGGCAAGCGAGAATGCTGGTCATAACATAAAGTGAACTCTGCCGCATTGTAAAGACTGGGCTCCGGATTAAGGGGAGCAAGAGGGAGCCGGGCCTGGAGTTGATGGGCGAAGGCCATGGAAGGTAGGAAGAGCTTGGAAGCACTACCCAAGAATCCTCCGGTGTAAGGGAGACGACAAGTATTTAAAGTACAGTTCGGAACTGGAGAGACCCTCCCCGCACAGAGAGTGTAAAGAGGATTCATAAAACTGGAAGGTGAAATTGAAATCCTGCGGGAAGGTGCCGGAGGAATAGACAGAATGACCATAGAGGCAGTAGAAAGATATGGACTGGAAAGACTATTGAATGAAATCCAGTACGAACTGTAAAATGGGACATACCGAGCAAAACCAGTAAAAAGAGTGTACATGCCAAAAACAGATGGAAAAAGCGACCATTAGGCATACCGGCAATCAAAGACCGGATAGTCCAGACGGCAGCGAAGATAGTCATGGAACCCATAATAATTGTCCCACTCCTTATCATGAGGCACCTCCTGCCGTATATGTTGTACCTAAGTAAGTACCGTAATATTGGGAAGCAGGCGTATAGTGCTGCTAATACAAGAGCGAATATTGAGATTTCTTCAACTGTAATACTAACACTATTATCAACCCCAATAGATGTAGGTTCAGGTTACTGTCAAGTAAACGTTGGCAACTTTTTTTCATACAAATTTTCTGTAAATGTATGGACAAATTAGGTCGCATTTATTCCACGTTCCTATTGACATGAGGAGCCCTGCACCCTCTGGACACCTGTTCTTAGGCGGAATTAGCCTGTATTTTATGCGCCTTCCGCCGCCAAGATTTTACCAGAGGGTGCCACCCCATATAAATAGGCTTTCGCGGCATAAACGCTCTGCTTAGTTATATTACCTGTAAACTAAATCGGTGAAATTTCTCATGTCAAACATGCTGCGTATGGCTTTTCTGCCGTTCGTAACTGGATAGTTGGTAAATGGTCTTTGTCCCTTATGTATATTTCCATCTTTGCCTTTTCCGTCTTTTTTCGGTGCTTTCGATGAACTTAGTATCTGAATTATTTCATATGTTTTATCCTCTGGTAATACAATCTTTGAATACCTTTCAATAACTTCATTTTTATAAAATACTGAGATTGCTAGAAGACAACGGTTTATTTACTTTAGAAGCATTAGATACAAAACAATTAAGAAGCAAAGTTTGGGAGATCCGATTTAGTAATCTGAAGCACCGTATGATGTATGTAGCTGTGGATGGAAACAATATATAATACATACTCCATGCATGTAAAAAGCAAAAGGGCAAAACGGAGTTGTTTGACCTAAAAAAACTTATCAAAGAGCGAAGGAGTTGGGGCGCGACATAGGTAAAAAAATGCTTTAACAAAATTATGAAATTATATAAGGGGTGCATGAAAATGCCGTTTTCTAAAATTAATATTAATACTATTATTGACGAGAAAGTACAAAAGGAACCTGAGTTTGCAAAAGCATATTCGATAATAGAGGAAGAATACAAACTTATTGAAGAAGCTATCAAACTGAGAAATGAATTGGGAGTGACGCAGACACAGATAGCCTGTGAAACAGGTCTGACACAGCAAATGGTTTCGAGAACAGAAAAATTAGGCAATAGCCCAACATTAAGAAATTTTTTGCAATACATTAATGGTATGGGGTTAGAAATAAAACTTGAAAAAAAGCATTAATGACGAGGTAAATTCAGCTTTGTAACCCATGAAAAAATCATAGGCGAGTAAGCTAATCTATAGAAAACAAGCTACCAAGATGATAGGTTGACAAGTTGACAGACTGGCACCTTAGTTTTCAGGCAGGTTCTTCCTTTGGTGAGCTATACCGACTTGTTACTGGATCCATACGAAAAGGCTGCCGGACTTCAAAGGGTAGGTCAGTCCATTGACCTGGGGGTAAAGGAAAAGGGTGAAAATGTGATTGGCAGTCTTTTCCTGGCCTTGGCTAAACTGCAGCTTTCCGGTGCCTGTCTCTACAGCAGCTAATTGAATTGTTCCAAAAACTTATAAATTTCTTCCAGTACGATTGCCGGGTTGCCTACCTGGCAATGCTGGGCTCCACCCTCTGCTTCAGTATATATTCTTAATGCAATCGAACTCACATTCACCAATTCTTTTTGAACTTGAACCGCTCTTTCCACCGGAACATATTGGTCGTTTTTACCCGCCAAAAGAAGAACATTCTGTGTAATTCTATTAACAAAACTGGACATGTTGTGCCGTTCTATGCTCTTTAAAAAGTCATATGGAGTCTTGGTTCCCGTAATATACATTCCATGTTTGATTTTCCAGCGCATATCAATGCTGTTTTCCATTTTAACTTCAAATGTTTTGTTTATTATCATTTTCTGCATCAATGTGTATAGCAGGAAGATATGTTCACTCAAAAGGAATCTGGTACCTTTTTATCGCTTCCTCATTGTTTGCCTTATCAAAGCATTCTCGAAAATTCCGGTAGCACTCCATCTTTTCAGAGCTTTCATCTGTTTGATAAAATTCCGCCATCCTGTAATAGTAGACTGCATGGCCGAATATGCCTTCGCTTTTAACCTTGTCGGCAAGCTTTAGCCAGTTTTTTGTCCAGCTGTCCATGTCTTTGATATAAGGCAGGATAGTCTTAATTTCTTCGACACTGGCGCATTCCTCTCCATAAGTTACAATACGGTTGATTTGAAAATTGAACTGTTCATCCTCCAAGAAATTATAAAACAGCTTTTTCACTCCTATCATAACTGTCCCATATAGTTTTTCTTAAGCTGCAACAACAAATGAGCTCCTAAAAACTATGCTGCAGAAATGAAAGCTCATCATTAAATGTTGGGGAGTACCTGATATTGGCACTAGTGTGACAACTAATAAGTAGTACAACTGTCATCCTGGACGCATTGCTGTCATACTGAGCGAAGCGAAGTATCCTGACCCTTAAGGAATACTTTAAGTATTTGCTGGGGGTATTCTCACAGGTATAAGATTCCTCGCAGGCTCGGAATGACATATGAAAGCAGAAGTGTCGGTTCCTTTTGCTTTTATATTATAATAAGTTCGTTTATAAAAGATAGGTAACCCTATCTTTTATTTTAATTTACTGATTCAATATTATGGAATATTTGTAAAGGAGATGATAAAATATTGATGAAGCTATTATAATTTGGGGGTGGAATAATATGCATGGAAATACTATAAATTATTATTTGGTGAAACTGGGTAAGCCTCTTTTGATTGCACTTCCGTTAAATCTGCTGGCTGCATTGATATACTGCCTGATAGCAAAGAAAATGTCCTTGGCTTCATATTCCAATGCGCTGTTAATTATCGGGGGAGTGTATGCTGCAATTGGAGGAATGAGTTTTATGGGGGGGATGGATGCCGGAGCGAGAAGTACAATGACCTGGAGGGGTGATATCAATCAAAAAAAACATGATGACTCTGGGCGCGACAATTTCCGTATTTCAGGTTTTATAATCGGAATGATTACTATATTGATTTCCTATGTATTAGTTATCTTTCGGTAGTCTTCAATTACTAAAGTCTTAATAATTGCGGTATGTAACTATAGGGTGGAATAACACTCAACTCTAAACTGATACCCCTTGTACACGGCAGCTTAGGAAAGTTACTACCGTTTATTTGTATAAAATTTTAGCAATTAAGATTGACGTGAAAATATAAAAATGCTACAATGTGAATGAATACAAAAAATATTCATTCTAGATGATGGAGGCTGGTTACTTGATAGATAAGAAAGCAGATATCTTTAATGCCGGAAGGGAATTATTCTATTCAAAAGGCTTTAAAGATACTAATGTTTCTGAGATAGCAAAGATGGCCGGGATTGGAGTAGGTACCTTTTATAACTACTATTCCTCAAAAGAGAAGCTTTTCATGGAGGTATACATCAAAGAGAATGAGAAGCATAAAAATCATTTGCTGGAATCTACGAACTGGAATGATGATCCCGTAAGTTTGTTTACAAAGTTGGTTGCGCAGAACGCCAGTGAAATGAATTCGAATCCCATTTTGAAGGAATGGTATAACAAGGAGCTCTTTAGTAAACTGGAGAAGCAGTTTTATGAGCATGGCGGCATGGAGAGGTTTGATGAATTCACGCATAGCGGTAGAATTGAGTTAATCAAAAAATGGAAGGCTGAAGGGAAAATAAGAGATGATCTGGATGACGAGATGATAAACGCCATTTTTAATTCTATACTTTATATCGACCTTCATAAAAGTGAAATTGGGGTTCAGCATTTTCCACAAATTTTAATTTATATAACGGAATTCATAATGAAAGGTTTAACTGATTGCCCAAAATAAGAATTAATGTGGGCAGTCATCTTTTGCCCATGCATGAATGAATTTGTAAAATGTTCATTCATATACATGAGAAGTTAGCGAAAGGAGAGGTGTAAGTGGATAGTACGGTAGTTGCCCAGTCAATAAACTATGGGATGAGCACAGTGATGACTCACAGAGCTTTTGGCAAGCATGCTGAGGAATCTCTTAGAGCAGTCCGTGATGAAGCTGTACGACTGGAAGAGCTGCTGAGCCGTTTTATACCGGTCAGCGAGATAAGCAGGATCAACAGGTCTGCAGGTATTAAATACGAAAGAGTGAGCGGTGACACATATGAAGTGCTGTCACGTGCTATTGAACTCTCAAGATACAGCCAGGGCCTCTTCGATGTCACAGTTGGGCCTTTAGTAACCTTATGGGACAACGGCAAGGATACATTCAAGCCTCCGGAGGATTCAAGTATCAGGCAGGTTCTTCCTTTGGTGGACTATACCGACTTGTTACTGGATCCATACGAAAAGGCTGCCGGACTTCAAAGGATAGGTCAGTCCATTGACTTGGGGGGTATAGGAAAAGGGTTTGCCGGTGATAAGCTTTTGGAGGTGTTTAAGAAATACGGCATTTCATCGGCTTATACTAATATCGGAGGAAATGTGGTGGCTTTAGGAACAAAGCCTGATGGTTCCCAATGGCGTGTGGGTATCCGGCATCCCAGGCAGGAAAACAGCTTAATCGGCCTTGTCGCTGTGGCTGACAAGGCAGTGGTTACCTCCGGGGATTATCAGCGATACTTCATTGGCAGTAACGGTAAAAGGCACCATCATATTCTGGATCCATCTACAGGATATCCGGCGGAATCTGGGTTGGTAAGCGTAACTATAGTTGCAGATAACTCCACGGCTGCTGATGCGTTATCCACCGTAATGTTCATAGCCGGGATGGAAAAAGGGCTTGAACTCCTCAAATCCTTCTCCGGAACTGAAGCCATTCTAATTGATATGAACTTACTGGTTTATGTTACCCGAGGACTTAAAGACTGCTTCCAAGCTGGTGATGGTATAAATATAGAAATTCTAAATTAAATGAGGGAGAGATCAGAGTGACAAGCAATAGTGAGTTAAAAATGAAAAGAAAGGGGAAAGGCAAAATGTTAGGATGGATTATAGCACTTATAATTATTGCTATTTTGGGTGTAGGAGGAGCAATAGGCTGGTCATTTTTATCCAAAGAGCATAATGAAGCTAAAAACCTTCCTCTTAATGGAGTAGATTTCAGTAAACTGAATGACGGCACTTATACTGGGGAGTATGAGGGAGGAATGTACAAATGGAGAGCCAATAAAGTTCAGGTTATAGTAACTTCAGGTAAGGTTAGGAATATTAAACTATTAAGTTCTTCAGACCCAGGCTGCAAAAATACGGATCAAACTTTGCTTTATGATAGAGTAATTGAAGCCCAATCACTACAGGTGGATACCATCAGCGGTGCAACTCTCACCTCTAAAGCATATCTCAAGGCTGTAGAAAACGCATTGATGAATGCGCAAAAAAAGTAGATGCCAGTACGAAAGGTTTTGCTCATCTGTGGTATCCTTTCTTCTCTGCTCTATGTCGGTACTGACATACTCGCAGCCATGCAGTGGGAGGGCTACAGCTACACCTCTCAAGCCGTCAGCGAGCTGAAGGCTATCGGAGCCCCGACCAGACCATTCGTCGTTTCGCTTAATATCATATATGATGTGCTTGTAACCGCATTCGGATTAGGCATCTTGCTAACAGATGATAGAAAGCGCGCACGTTTCACGGGAGTTTTGCTGATCGGATGTGGGATCGTGGGACAAGTAACGTCGCTATTCTTCCCCATGCACTTACGTGGAGCCGAAACGACAATAAGCGACACCATGCACATAATTCTCACGGGTGTGAACGTATTCTTTATCTTGTTGTCCGTAGGGTTCGGAGCCACTTTACACGGGAAGCGGTTCCGCCTTTATTCGATCGGTACAATCCTGATACTCATCCTGTTTGGAGCTTTAGCGGGCTTGGACGGTCCCCGGGTTGCGGCACAGCTGCCTACGCCATGGCTGGGAATTAAGGAGCGCATAAATATATATGGTTACCTGTTATGGGTGCTGGTGCTGGCCATTATCCACTTGCGTGCGAAAAAGGATTATACTTAATATGGGGGAGTCTTAAAATGAAAAAAGTTACTGTATTTATCGGGAGCCCGCGAAAGCAGGCAACTTACCAGGCAGTTCAGGAATTTGAAAAAAATTTAAAGTCATACGCGGAAATTGACTTTGAGTATGTTTTGTTAAAGGATTATCACCTTGAATATTGCAGAGGTTGTAAGCTATGTTTTGACAAAGGAGAGGAATATTGTCCTTCGAAAGATGATCGGGATTTACTGCTTGAGAAGCTGTATAATTCAGATGGAGTTATTTTTGCCACCCCCAATTATTCATTTCAGGTAACGGCGCTTATGAAAAACTTCTTGGATCGGTTGAGTTTTATTTTTCACCGACCGCGTTTTTTCGGTAAGGCCTTCACGGTTATTGTTGTCCAAGGTATATATGGAGGAGCTTCTATTTTGAAGTATCTGGAAACGATGGGAGAGAACTTGGGATTTCACGTGGCAAAAGGATGTTGTTTGAGGACGTTAGAGCCCATGACAGCGCTAGGACAGAAAAAAATATCGCAGGAAGTCAAAAAGGCTTCCGCAAGATTTTACAAGGAACTTATGCGTCCCATGCCGCTAACACTTTCTTTTTTCAGGCTAATGCTTTTCCGGATGAGCCGTACAAGTATTAGGCTGATTCTGGATGAGAAGTTCCGGGATTATCGCTATTATAAAGAAAAAGGCTGGTTTGAGTCTGATTATTATTATGATGCTTCCTTAGGGTTTATCAAAAAGTCGGCAGGTCGTTTTTTTGATTTTCTGGCACAACGGATGGTTAAGAATAGATAGGGGATGGCTGACCTTAGTCCAGTAAATGCTGACTGTGAAATTTCATCTGCACCTGGCAATGGATAAATAATATAATTTTCCGTAGGGAACCACCCCTGTATCGTTCCTTGTTCTTATAATAATAAGTTTGCTAATGAAGGATAGGCTATTTGCTTGTCCTTTATTTTACCATCCACAATATCATCCATACATGTTAGTAAGCATCAAGTGAAGCTTCCACTCTTGCTTTTCTTTCAAAAAATAAGAATAGGAAATACGCGGAGAATAAGTATACAAGGCTTATGATAATTTCTGTACCTAGCAAAAGGTATATTTTATCGATAGATCCCTTTACAGCAATTATTCGAGAGGCTTCAATGCTTCTTGTTACAGGTATGAAATAAGACAGTATAAATGCGAAAGCAGGCAGACGCTCAATAGGGAAGCTGGCTCCAGTTAATATAAAAAGCAGCATTGCAGCTACATTAAGAAACAGATGTATTTCTCTTATTACTAAGGCGACACTGGCAATCACCAAGCCTATGGAAGTACCCCCAATCATTGCCGTAAGTATAGACAGCGCAAACTGGAAGTAGTTGATCCCGGATAGATCCACACGAAATATGATGATGCCTGCCAGGAGACCAACCACTACAGTGACTGCAGCATCAAATATACTGATGAAGGATCTGGCTGTAAAGGTTAGAAATTTGTTGGCCGGCGAGGCAACTATCAGCTTGAGGGTACCCTCTAATCTCTCGTTTCTCAGGAGTGAGCCGGTTGCAAACACCGCATTTCTAGTACTGAGTAGAAATGCATTTCCTATGATCCATGGTGTAATATTTGAAGACCCAAAAGTAAATCTTACTAAAAGAGAGTAAAATATCATCTGAAGACAAGGGTCAATAATTTTTGCGAGAAGGTATGCCTTTGGGTCAAGCCAGCCAAACATGGCTTTGAAGGACAGGATTGACATCCTAAAGAATTTTCTCATTAGACCACCTCCAGTGTAGCTTCTTTTCTTGCTTTGACATCAATTACAATATAAAACAGTTTATACAGAGCATAGTATATAAATGTAATAGTGATTAATCCATAGAGATATGCATAGAAGGCATTGAAATCAGAAATACCTACTATTGATGCCCTACAGAGCTTCAAAATGTATGTGGGGCTTAAAGCAAAAGATATAGGACGCGTCCATAATGGCAGAATGTCTATTGGGAATACTGTTCCGCAGAATATCAAAACAGGATATTCTATGCTGTTCATTATTACCCTAGTGCTTCTAGAAATAGCCAGGAGAGCGGACAGCAGCATAGCTACCAGTACTAAGGAAACCATGCTAATGGCTATACTCAGGCTGAAATAAAACGGGTGAGCGATTGTAAACCTGACTTTCAAAAACACTATTACAAAAACAAAACTCAAAACCATCGAAAAGAATCCGAGGATAGTGTTGCCTATTACCTTCCCCAACATAATGGTTGAAAACTTTGCCGGACAACAAAAGATAACTTCCAATGCTCCCATGAATCGTTCTCTGTCAATGTCCCCTGCGGATGAAAAGCTTATTGAACCCCACATGCTGGCGACAGCAGTCCCCAGCATTACATAGGATACAAGCATGCTGTTGTCTTGACCCTTGTATATCAGGTACATAGTCCAGGAAAAGAGTATGGGATAAGCAATAATAGAGAACCTGAACATAGATCGTGAGAAAGATTGCTTCATTTGAAGCAGGCATGAGGAATAGATGATTTTTAACGTATTGTTCATATTATTCACCTACTATCATTTTTAGATATGCTTCTTCCAGTGTAGCCTCGTTCATGCTTACTTTCAGTTTACCAGGTTCACCCATAGCAATTATTTTGCCTTTGTTGATTACTGCAATCCTATCACAAAGCTCATCAGCCTCAGGCATATAGTGTGTAGTCAGTACAATAGTTTTTCCTTCACTTGATAGAAGCCTTATTATATCTCTTAGGGTTTTGGCGCCTAAAGGATCCAGACCTATTGTGGGTTCATCAAGAAACAGCACTTCAGGATCGTTGACCATACCCCGTGCTATTTGCAGCCTCTGTTTCATACCTTTAGAAAAGGATTCCACTTTGTAATGGGCTTTGTCTGAAAGACCTACCAACTCAAGCAGCTTCGCTATTCTCTTCTTTTTGGACTTCTCATCCACACTATACAGGTCACAGAAATATGATAGGTTATCCCATGCCGAAAGCCTCCAATATAGGCTGCGTTCTCCTCCAAATATGAAATTGATTTTCTTTCTGAGCTTTTTCTCTTCACCAAAGCATTTATATCCTAAGACAGTAGCTTGGCCTGATGTAGGGACAAGAAGAGTGGTTAGTATTTTGATAGTGCTTGTTTTGCCTGCGCCGTTAGGGCCCAGAAGCCCGAATATCTCCCCCTTTTCAACGCTAAAGGAAATACCCTTCAGTGCATTGACAGTTGTTTTCTCTCTTTTTAGAACACCAATAATAGTATGATACTCACGTTTCAGATCAATTACCTCAATAACACTCATACATGACCTCCATATTTAATCTAATTAGATATATTGCTAATTAGATTAAATATACCATTAAGTGGATTATTGTGCAACTATAAGCAGAAAAAAACACCGTCCATCTTGGACGATGCTACTATAAATATTTGCTAAGAGAATCGATAAGCTCTTTGTAAACAGCTTTATTCAGGCTGAAATATTTTGTGTTTTTATCCCTCTCTTCATGTACCATTGAAACAGATTTCAACAAATCAAGGTGGTGGGAAATAGTAGGAGTAGTAACTCTTATGATGCTGGCTATTTCTTTGCCTGAATAAGGTTTATCAGAAAGAAGCTTCATAATGTCAAGTCTGCTTTTATTTCCCAGTATCCGCAGTATCTTTGCAAGCTCCGTTGTATCAATGGCCGAATTTGCAGGATTCACAGGATAAACTAGTAGCTGTGTTGTCTCGTTGAATACCCTCATAGATTTACGCCTGAAATAGAAGCTTGGTACAAAGAGGTAGTAATTGAAGTCATATATTCTTTTGAATTTTTTTCCCATAATTTCCTGAGCAACGGTCAATGGGGGTTTCTCCTTAAGCTCATTGGAAACCAGCAGCAGTTTTTCAGTGTAAATATCACCAGTCAATATATTTTCATGCTTTATAAATCTATCTAAACTATTTAGAATTTTTATAAAACTCTCTCTGAAGTCGTCTGTATTCTTTGCTAAAATCTTTAATTTATCGAGGCCTATTTCCTCTATATGATTATAATTTGAAATAAGTTTTTCTGCTATATTGAAATTCTTCAATATAGCTTTAATATCTTCCATGGATATTGTACCGCCGCTTAATATATAGGCAAATTCAGTGGCAGAAAGCTTACGGATACTTTCAACAATATGATTCAGATCTGTCAGTATGCCAATATGCAGAGCAAATTCAAGAAATTCAAGTCCTTCAAGCCGGAAAGACTTAAGTTCGGCTAGAAAATTCCGGTCTGAAGCTTCTAGAAATTCTGCCGCTGGCGGATAATCCGGATTTTCTACCAAAAAATTTAGACAGCTGACCATCTCTACGAAATACAATGGAGAATTCAACACTTTTAGTTCAAAACTATTGTTCATATTTATCATCCTTATTCTATAAGTAGTATTATTATATCATATAATTTTCAAACGGCCAGGATTTTATCTTTAATTGTATTCAAGAGCTGGCATACTTTTTTTAGAATTAGTTTAGTACATAATATACATCCTTAATATTGATAATTTGGTTGATTGCCTAACTAAAGAAGCACCAAAACTTACTTCTCTGCAGTTGAATATTATGGAGGAGCTATGCTACCATACAACCAAGCTCTATAATATTGCCAACTATGAATGTATTACCGATGGGTATAAATCCTATTACGAGATGGAGAAGCTTTATACAACTAATTGGCATAAAACTTTTCTGCATTCCCATACATACCAGCAATGCCTATGCCGCCAAAATACAAGAATGTGGAGAATCATAAGAACCATATAATATTCACAAATCTGGCAGTCAGATTTAAGAATAATATACTAATGCTTTCACTGGCTAAAGAAGTACAAACCAAATTCGGAGTGGAGAGCTTAAACTTTGAAGTTTCAGATAAACTTCAGACGCTGATGAATTTGGATAGTGTACAACAAGCAAAGAACTCCTACTTCAATAAGCAAATAGCATATTATACCTCATTGGAAATGAAGAAATCAGGAAGTAC
>LOES01000095.1 GCA_001515955.1 Clostridia bacterium BRH_c25
GCACTGAGCTTCCTCTTACCGTCCGGCTTTTGTCTGTGATAACCTGCTCAGTAGTGCCGCCTGTTCCTTTCTTTCCGTTCAGGTTTGCCGTATCCCCTTCTCCGCCCAGAGTCTCCGGAGTAAATATCTTCTCATATTCTCCATCCTTTTTCTCTGAGCCATCCTTCTTGCCGATGCCTGAGCCGCCGGGAGGTATGGGAGCTTGATTCTCATTCCCCATGTTAGTGCCGCTGCCGGCTCCACTGCCTTGTCCAGTACCCTGGCCATTCCCCCCGGGTTGATTGCCTTGTCCTTGCTGACCATTACCTCCCGGGGTATTCCCCTGCCCTTGCTGACCGCTGCCATCCTGCCCCTGCTGTCCTTGCTGCCCGTCACTCGGACTGGTGTTTGCATTTCCCAGCTCCTTTGCAAGCTCAGATATTGCATCTCTAACGCTTTCATTCTCCATAAGCTCGGATATGCTCTGATCCAATTCACCAAGCTCACTGGAAATGTCCCCCAGCTCGCCGGATGCCAATTTCTTTGCCAGCTCGCCAAAAGCTTTGCTCAGCTCAGGATGGTCTTTTATCTCATGAGCAAGCTTGGAGAGTTCCTCTGCCAGCTTCTGCTTTTCATCCGGGGAGAGCTTTTTAAGCTCTTCTGCCAGTTTCTTTATATTATTTTTAAAAGCCTTTTCATCACCGTTTTTTATCATATCTGCAAGAGCCTTTGTCATTTCGCTTTTTGAAAGAGTCTCAGCTATCTTGTTCAAGTCTTCCCCTGAGGTATATTTGTCCTTTATATACTCCAGCTTTTTTTCTGCTCTGCCCAGTGCTTTGTTGATTTCCTTTTCATCCCTGGCAGCTTCAAGCTCCTTTTTAAGCTCGGTCAGCTTTTTCTCCAGCTCCTCTTTCTGTTCCTCCGAAAGCTTGGGGTTGCTTTTGACCTTTTCAATCAGCTTTTCAGCCTTCTTCTGCTGTTCCGCTATTTTCACCTTTATCTTGTGAAGCTCTTCCGCCCTTCCTGCCATTGGATTGGGGATGAAGCCGGAAACAGCCAGGACTGATGCCAATATCAAGCATATCAGTAAATACCTCTTGTTTGGCCTTATGGGCATTTTCTTTTTATAGTCCATACTCTTCAAGTGCTCCAAAGCATCATTCTTTTCCAGCATTGCAAAGGTAGATTGATTGCCTACAAGCTCAAGGGCAGTCACTGTTCTCTCCTTCAGGCCGAAGGAATCCACCTTCAGCGCAGCATAAGCGTTCCTGGGCGGCTTGAAGGCAGAATACAGAAATGCGGCCACTACAGCCACTCCTACTGCCTTGAGTATGTTCAGATACACATTATATATGGGAAAAAACCTTGATGCTATTGCCATGCCCGTTCCAAGGCATAACACTGCCGCCACTCCAAGTATCATATCATTTATGATTGAAATGGCGTGGAGCCTGTCTCTTATTTTTCTGATAATCCTTATCAATTCTTTATCAACAGAATTCATATATTTCACAGCCTTCCTTTTTGGCCTGGGTCACGAGGAGAACGGGTAACACGGAACACACGGAAATCCACGGAATACACGGTTGGGAATAATATTATGATATCTAAATGGTATTCGATAACAATGCAAGTGTCGATATTCACTAATGCAACGATAAAAGATTATAATCCATTCCGTGAAACATCCGTGCATTCCGTGTTATACGTTCCCCGTAACCCCGTTCTCTCGTATCTCGTATCTATTTATCTATTCCACATTATCGACGGCCGTTCTCTTTGATTTCCTCTTAAGCTTGAATATTGAAAATATACTCTTCCTTATCGGATTTATCCTTATGGCTGATAATGTCAGCAGCACTACTG
The DNA here is from genome assembly GCA_001515955.1 of Clostridia bacterium BRH_c25. Next base: position 1,846 of record LOES01000095.1, read on the forward strand.
ACAATACCGCATCAAATATCACATTTGCCAGCCAGGGTTCAATAGCCTTCAACGCACTTGGATTATTGACCGGGTTGGCTATATGGAAGCCGGGGATAAAGTTCAGTCCTCCTCCAAAATAGCCAAACTGCCCTGCAAGCATTGAACTAAAACCTACCAGTGGATTCGCATATAGTATCGGCAGAAAGCTCTGGTAGTTCCACTGATAGAAAATCCTTATATAAAACACCCCTATGAATATAGTGCCAAAAGCCAGGAACGCCACCGTACCATAAGTGAACACCGTTGCTGCAGTCGTCCTTCTCAGGTAGGTGGAAAAGAAGATTCCTATACTGCCAATAGTCACCGCTGTCATAATGTAAAAACCAAAAAGTTGTATTATCTCCTTTATTGATATTCCTCCGAAAAGAAATACCATTGAAAAAAGCGGAAGTGAGGAAATAATAAGAAGTATAGTCTGGCTGGTGGAAGCAAAGAGCTTACCGGTGATTATTGATATCGGTCTCAGCTTTGTGCAAAGCACCAGATCAAGAGTCTGCTTCTCTCTCTCCCCCGCTATAGCACCTGCTGTAAGTGCAGGTACTATGAACATTATCAGTATGAACTGTATTACCGCCAGGCCTGTATAAGCACCAATTGAAACCTGGGGATCGATACTTGAGCCATAAGGGTTCATAAATGTAGTATATATTATAAAAAGTGCTACCAGAGAGAGTATCAGAAGATACAAGGCAATAATGCCTGCTGCTCTCCAACCCCTCATTCTCACTTTCAGTTCCTTCAGAAGTACAGGATTTATGTTCATTATTCTTCATCCCCCTTAGTTACCCTCATGAATACATCCTCCAGATTGCCGTCCAGCTGTGCGAAAGATATAACAGGAATACCCTTGGTTATCAATGCAGACAGCACTCTGCTCATATCCTCGTCGTCCCCTTCAAAGCCGACCTGTATGGTATCCTCTCCTGACACCAGTTTATCAACAAACGGAAACTCTTTCAAAAGCATTTCAGCCTCTGCCAGTCTGTCTTTTACTTTTATTTTTATAACCTTCTTGCTGTATACCTGCTGCATTATCTCGGATACACTTCCGCTAATCACCATACTGCCCTTGTCAATAATGCCTACGCTGGTGCAAAGCTCAGCAAGCTCAGGCAGTATATGGGAGCTTATAATTATTGTCTTTCCCATGCTCTTCAGGTTTTTCAGTATTTCCTTCATCTCAACTCTTGCTCTGGGATCCATGCCTGAAGCAGGCTCATCAAGTACAAGGAGCCTTGGATTGTGCACCAGGCTGCGTGCAAGACAGAGTCTCTGTTTCATACCTCTGGAAAGACTGTCTACATAAGCCTCCCTCTTGTGGCTCAGATCTACCAGCTCTAAAAGATCATCGGTTATTTTCTTTTTTTCCGGACCTTTTATGTTATATATAGAGGCATAGAATTCCAGGTATTCATTTACCTTCAGGTCGTCATATACTCCAAAGAAATCCGGCATGTATCCGATTTTATCCTTTATCCTCTTGCTGTGTCTTATGACATCCACTCCGTCCAGGGTTATTTCTCCGGAAGTAGCTCTCAACAACCCGCACATGATCTTCATTGTAGTAGTTTTTCCTGCTCCGTTGGGGCCGACAAAACCGAATATTTCACCCTCGCTTATCTCAAGGTTCAAATCAGTGACTGCCTGAAACCTTCCATATTTCTTATTCAAATCCTTTATAGAGAGCATTATCTCACACTTCCCTTCACAGAAATCAGAGGAAGCTGAACATTATCTTCATCCATTTCAATCTTGAGCTTCAGCATGTTGCTGCTGTCAATATATCTTTTCAGTAAATCACCGTGTATATCAAAGCTTCTGTAGTCGCCCTCCACCCAATCGCCTTTTTCTGTGTCCCAGATATACTGCTTTACCCGCTGTGCATTTCCTACTGTGAATTGTGTCTTGACGCTCTCCAGTCTGATATTGCTGTCAATTGCATAGTGTATTTCAAAGGAGCCTCTTCCATAAAACATCCTGCTGTACTCATCATAGTTTCCTGCATTCTGGCTGTTTACTACAGTAGGTTTCAAAAAGCCCAGAGGATACTCCACATTATTACCGTCCCTGAAGCTCAGATTCACCTTTGAGGTTATGAAGCTCTTTTCATACTGCATGGTATTTTTACCGTTTACAAGAAGCTCTTTGGATACTGCCGTACTGCTCCAGGCCATAAGCTTCGCTTCGAAGCCCTGATAAGCCTCATTCATGAAGCCATACTCCAGTACTTGCCTTTTTTGATTGTTTTGCCTGAACTTCATCATTTCTTCAGCAGTAAACTTCTTTTTTGAGTTAGGTGACTGAGGGCCGGAATATGGATCTTTGTATATTGCGTTTATCAGATCGTATCTATGTCCAAAATAGCTGCTGGGTTTTATATCTATCTGCTTTGTTTCTCCGTTTTTCACAGGACCTGCGTCGGCATACTGGTTCGGTGTTATTATATAGCACTCATCCAGATCGAAGCCTGATGTATTTTTGATGGTTCCTGTGAAAGCACCCTTTGCATAATTCAGGTTGCTTTCCAGCTTTCCTGCTAAAACCTCGTCCGTTTCCATAGTCAATGTCTTCATGCTCCATACTCCGCTTCTATAGAACTCCAGTACAGTTTTCGGAGACACTATTACCTTTGAATCTATCCTTTTGGAGCTATTTTCATTTGCAGCAGATCCTCTGTAATAACCATTGTTCAGCATGAGAGGACGGATGTTGAAATCTTCTCCCGCTTCAACCCTTAAGCTGTCTTTTTGAGGGGTAAATACTCCTGCATAAATCTTGGGTGCTATTGTTCCGCTGTTGTCAATGTCCACCAGGGATATAACATTAGTAATCGGCTCAGTAAGTCTTGTCCCGATACCAGATACATATACAGCTCCTGAAAATGCTATTGACAGCACCGGCACGGTAATCCACATCAATTCTCTTTTATCCAGGCGCTTCAGTATAAAATAACTTACCGGAGCGGTCAACAGTATATATGCAATATATAAAAACACCATATGGGAAGTTTTGGGCAGAGGCAGCTCAGGTATATTCCTCAGTGCATTGTCGATTGCATAAACATTATCATACATCATCCTCCCCTTCTGGTATACTTCACCAAGATAATACTGGGGCAGAATAGATGCAATTGCCTTATCCGCGAAGGTACTGTTCCCGATCCAGGTGGAAAGGGGTTCCATTCCGAAATCAAAGGAAGCTACGCCTATCACACCTTTTCCCTTCTCGATTTTCTGCAGCAATGTTAAATCCCCGTCTTTAATTATCGGCATGCTTTCTCTCATGCTTATATCCGATGCACTGATGCTCATAGCTTCCACCGTCTTGCTTTCAGCCATTTTATGCAAGCTTGTGGTCCGGACTGTCCTGACCTCGCCTACCTCACCCGCAATAAAATCATCCTTGAAAATTGCCAGGGTTTTATTTTGTGAAGGCC
>LOES01000096.1 GCA_001515955.1 Clostridia bacterium BRH_c25
TTCTTCATCAAGTATTTTTCCCTTGGCAATAAGTCCTTGCAGAGATTCATCTATTGCTGCCGATGTTTCCTTGAGCTTGTCAGATTTCTTTTTCAAATCGTCAAGCTTGTTTTTCATTTCACCGGTTGTTGCCAGGTTAACCTCTGATACTTCTGAAGTAACTGAAATGGTGCTGGTTAATTCCTCTGTTATTGTAGCTACTTCCTTGACTGAGTTGCTCTGCTGCTGCAATATACCGGATGCGTGCAGCATTCTGTCATTTATATCATAAACCGAGTCAAACAAAATCCCTATGGTTTTTGATGTATCTGAGATACTGCTTAGCATAATATTTATATCACTATTTACTTTTTCTGAAGTATCCACGGTCTTTTCTATAGTTCCTATCGTGTTTTTAACATCATTCTGTATAGTGCTTACAATTTGTTTTGATTCTTCAGCAAGCTTTTTTACTTCTTCAGCAACTACCGAAAAGCCTCTGCCTGATTCTCCTGCTCTCGCAGCCTCAATAGAAGCATTTAATGCCAGCAAGTTGGTTTGCTCTGCTATTTCCGAAACCTTTCCAATAATATATGTAATCCTTTTTGTTTCTTCCACCATTTTTTTCATATTACCGGAATTTTCACTTTCCTTTTCAGCCGTCTCTTTTGCCAGCTTCACTATGCTCTCAATCTGAGCTTTATCCTTTTCGATTCTCAAGCTTAAGTCCTGACTTAGATTGCTTACCTTCTGTATGCTTTCATCAATAACATCAATTTCGCTTGCCAGTTCCTGCATTTTGGACAGGGTTGTCTGAGCAATTTCAAAACCCTTTGACACGCTTTCAAAGCTTTCGCTATTGCCCTCAACTATTTTGTTGACCTCACCGGATAGCTCTTCTGCAGATTGATAAAACTCATAAGCGAAAACAGCGTTCTTTTCTACCCCTGTGGATGTTTCAGCAAGAAGCTTTTTAACATTGAAAAGAAGACCATTGATTTCTTTTAACAACTCGTTTAAAACTGGTGACTCTATATCCTTTAAAGATCTGAAAAAGTTACCCTCATTGATTTTTCTCAAGTCATCTGCAACTTGAAGGATTTGTTTCTTCATCAGTCTCTTATTCAATTTGTCATATAGGTAAAAAACAAGGAAAGTTACTACTATTATAACAATTGCACTGTAGCTTTCTACATATGAAGTGCTGACGCGGAACAAACCGTATACAAACAGTGTCAGAATTATATTCAGTAAAATATTATACATTAACATTTCTCCTCTTCTGTTCGATTATGTCCGATATCTAGAGCTTATTAACACAACATATTTCTAGTCTTTCATAGTGTTAATAAGCACAACATTGATTTAGTGCCTCGCATGCCCTAGAAGGGATATACATTACGAGGCACTAGTCTCATCTTTGAGTCTATTTCCTGGTATCTTTGAATTCCTTCTTAATCCTCTGGAGAAGGCTATCGTCTTTCAGGATTTCAATGGCAGTTAAAGTCAAAGCTCCTATTGTCTGTGTCATCGATTTATAGGCCAATGCTGTTTTGGTTGCTTCGGCAAAAGCAACAGTATGAGCAGCAATATCTTCCTCACATATTCCAAAGTATGGGTGAATTGTAGGAACCACATGGCTGACGTTACCGACATCCAGAGAACCGTAGCTTTTTCTCGGCTCGTTGATTTCCGCCACACCAACATCCCTGAGGCTCTGGCAGTAGACCGCCGATAAGCTCTCATTGGTAACCAGATTATCATAGGAAGCCTCATAATTGCTTATCTCAAGCTCTGCACCTGCTGCCAACGCTGCACCCCTCGCGCAATTTTTAACCTTTTCCACCAGCTCTGTCAGGTATGTCTTTGTTGTTGCTCTGACATAAAACTGTGCAATTGCCAGCTCCGGCACTATGTTTGCCGCCTTCCCGCCTTCCACAATTATGCCGTGTATCCTTGAATCAGATAAAATATGCTGCCTTAGCGCATTTATATTTACAAATGTGTTAATTGCCGCATCAAGTGCATTTATTCCTTTATCAGGATAGGCAGCTGCATGTGCCGCTCTGCCTGTAAATTTGAATTGAACTGCTTCCATTGCAAGTGAGGTGCCGCTCTTAAAATGAAAGCTGCCGGGATGTACTTCCATTACAACATCAATGTCATTAAAAGCTCCTTTTTCTGTCATTTCAACCTTGGCACCGCTTGTTTCCTCAGCCGGCGTTCCATACACTATTACTTTTCCCTTATAATCCTTCATCAGCTTACTGAGCACAATACCTGCTCCTGTATTAGTCGTCCCCAGTAAATTATGAGCGCATCCATGACCGATTCCCGGCAAGGCATCATATTCGGACATAAATCCGATTGTCGGACCTTCCTTACCGCTGTCAAACACTGCTTTAAAAGCAGTTTTGATACCCAAATATTCCTCTTCGACTTTGAATCCGTGCTTTTTAAGCAGCTCAATATGGGCTTTGCTTGCTTTAAACTCCTCATATCCGAGCTCCGGATTCATTAAGATATATTCACTTAATTTAATAAGCTCACTTTTGACAGACTCAGCACATTGCATTACTTTGTCCTTCATAAAATCATCTCTCCTTTAGAATATCTGCTCTCCTTACAGCCTTTCCCAGTCTGCTGTTGATGACGTTCTTATGGCTTACAGCGACTTCACCGTTTATTATTACATATTCTATTCCCTCCGGTGTGCTGACCGGGCTCTCAAAGGTAGCTGTATCTATTATACTGTCCGGATCAAACACCACAATATCGGCATCCATTCCTTCAAGCATTCTCCCTTTTGTTTTTAGCCCCAGTCTTTCTGCAGGCATAACCGTCATTTTTCTCACAGCCTCAGCAAGAGTCAGCTTTTTTTCATCCCTTGCATATCTGCCCAGGACTCTTGGAAATGTTCCTGCTCCTCTTGGATGCCCCTGACTGTTTCTGAACAGACCGTCGCTGGCAATCATAACATATGGAGCAGCCACTGCTTCCAGCACTTCCTTTTCATTCATAACAAAAGCTACGATCAGCATATTCGGATGCTCTTTCCTGACTTTATAGAACAGTTCTTTGTCACACCGCATACCTTTATATTCGCCTTCTGTCAATAACACTGAATCGTAGGATTTGTTCCACAGCTCAAAGCAGCCTTCGTCGAACACAGCAGATCCTATATATGTGCTGAACGCATCATAGGGATAGCAATCGGCACTTATATCAGTGCCTGCACTTATTTCATCCTCAATAACATCCAGAGCTTCTCTCATCATACCATATGCAGTACAGCTTCCCAGGTGGGATATCTGCATGGGAAGGCCTGTCTCCCTGGATATTTGTATCAGCTCCTTGATGGCTTCTATGCCATACTTTGCGTCCTTTCTATAATGCGCAGATAAAAGGACCTTCTGCCCCTTCACCCCTTCCAGAATCTGCAGTGCCTCCGCGGTATCCGCACCTGGCGAATACTCAAATCCAAAGGAAACACCAATGGCATTTTCTCTCGTTGCCTCCGATACAAGCCACTGCATTTTGCTTATTTCTGATTTAGTTGATTTTCTATAATTATCATCGTTGCCCACAATCTGCCTAAGGTAATTATGCCCTATAAAGGTGAGGTAATTCACCGGACTACCCGAGGCGTCAATATAATTGAAGAATTCATCTATTCCTTGTCTATTGTTGCCACAATTACCTGCAACACATGTAGTCACGCCCATTTGAAGCATTCTGTCGGCAATATCATAGTTCCCTTTTGACTCTTGCCCGACCAATACTTCCTCATGCATATGTATGTCAATGAAGCCAGGTGCTATAGCTTTTCCTTCCACATCAATTACTTTCTTCGCTTCCCCTGCATTGCTGCCTATGAATTCTATTTTTCCATTCTTGATGCAAAGGTCAGCCAGCTTCTCTGTTCCTGTATCAGGATTTATTATTCTACCATTAATCAGTTTTATATCGTACATATTTCTACCTCTTTATAATGTGAACAGGGATACCTCCCTGTTCACATCAATCATATACTCCACAGAATTTTTTTATAGTTTCAGAATATACATTCACCATATTGATCAGGTCGGCAATTGCGACCCTTTCATCCTTGGTATGGGAATAGCTTATGTTGCCAGGACCGCAAACAACCGTAGGTATTTTGGCGAAGTTGGATAAAAGTGCAGCATCTGTCCAACCTCTTCTTCTTGTTATTTCCGGTTCTTTTCCTATGACTTCCCTGAGAGACTCTCTCACTGCAGAAACAATCGGAGCGTCAGGGGGAGTCATAAGATATAGATGATCCAAGTCCAGCATATTTTCAGGAATTCTTCTGATTTCCGCATCAAACTGCGGATCTTCAGATTTTATTTCATCAATTATATCCTGATACTCCTTTATTACACTTTCCACTGTCTCTCCGGGTATATATCTTCTATCAATACTGATACTGCAGGAATCCGCAACCATGCTCGGCTGGTTTCCTCCCCTGATTACCCCGAAGTTCATAACTGAAGGTCCCATGTACTCGTTATGTCTGGACTCAAGCTTTGGATAAAGGTTCTTTTTAATTCTTTCTATAAGCACAGCTGCTTTTTCTATGGCGTTTATACCCATATTAGGTACCCCGCCGTGGGCAGCCTTGCCCTTGACTATGATTTCAAGCCATTCAAGTCCCCTATGTCCTAGTGCATATTCATAGTTCGAAGGTTCTCCAACTATTGCTCCGTCTGCTTTCAGTCCAGACTTGACTATATACTCGGTTCCTTCACTTTTTTCTTCTTCACCTATGACTCCTGCAAATATGACATTGCCTTTCAGCTTACAGCCTGATCTTTTAATTGCAAGCATTGCAACAATCATACAAGCAAGTGCGCCCTTCATATCCACTGCACCTCTGCCGAATATCTCTCCATTGACTATCTCTGCACCAAAAGGCTCAACAGTCATATTGTATGGGGGCACAGTGTCGGTATGTCCGTTAAACATAAGTGTTTTACCGCTCCCGTCACCTCTGAGATACGCCAGGACATTGCATCTTGCACCATCCACAGGCTGCAATTCGGAATCCAGTCCATTACTTTTGCAAAAAGCGTGAATATATTCTGCTACAAGCTTTTCTCTTCCCTGAGTATCCTTGTGGCTGGGAATCCGTATCAGATTCCTGGTTAGAGTAGTAATTTCTTCCTCAGTGAAGAAATTTCTAGTATCAATCATTGCTTTTCATTCCTTCCGTTGATTAGAATGGACCGTAACCTATAGCATTAGCGATTAAGAGGAATACTGCGCCGCAGCCAATCCAGATGAGCATCAAAGGCCATATGAATTTTACCCATTTTTCATAAGGAATCTTTGCTATAGATAAATAACCCATTAATGCAGCTGATGTCGGGATTATAGAGTTTGTAAATCCATCACCAAACTGGTATGCCATAACTGCAGTCTGTCTTGTTACACCTATTATATCGGCTAAAGGAGTCATTATCGGCATAGTTGCCGCTGCCTGACCACTGCCTGAGGGTATGAAAAAGTTTATTACGATTTGAACAACAAACATGCCTAATACGGATATTGCCTTTGGAAGTGTCTGTATTGCAACAGCAAGTCCGTGTATAATGGAATCGATGATAGCCCCGTCCTGCATTACTACTAATATTGCCCTTGCTACACCGACTACAAGTGCTCCGAATACTATGGATCTTGCACCAACAACAAATTCCGATGCAACCTTGCTTGGTTTCAATCCGCCAAGCACACCACCTATTACACCCATCGCCAGGAATGCAGAAGCTATCTCTTGGATATACCAGCCCTTCTTAAATACTCCATAGATAATAAATCCAAAACCTACTACAAGTACTAAGAGAACAAGATTGTGCTTGACTCCTAAAGTAGGTATATTTTCAAGATCTATATGCTGGCCTTTTTCTTCATTCTCCAGCTCAGCAACTATACTGAGTTCGGGATTCTTCTTGACTTTTTCTGCATATCTTATTATATATACTGCTGTTATTGCAATGAATATGACAAAAGCAACCAATCTAAATGCAATACCTGAAAACATCGGCAGCTGAGCTATACCCTGAGCTACTCCGACTGTAAAGGGGTTCATGAATCCGGAGTTGAACCCGCAGGCAGCACCGAGTGAGATCATAGCCGTACCGGTTATTGCATCGAAACCGAGAGCCCTGGCCAATGCTATTCCTATGGGAACAAATACTATTGTTTCCTCAGCCATACCGAAGGTTGCTCCACCAAGAGCGAAAATGATGAGGAATATGGGAATCATCAGTTTTTCTTTACCTTTTAGTGCTCTGGCAGTTTTACCTACTCCTGCTTCTACAGTTCCTGTAGCAGTTATTATCTGCATGGAGCCGCCTACTATGAAAATAAAGAAAATTATACTTGCCGCTGCTTCCATTCCTTTCGGCACTGATTGAACCAGCCCGAAAAACGTTGTAGGATTCTGATCTACGGCATGAAAGCTGGCAGAGTCTATAACAGTTCTGCCTGTTGCTTCATCCTTGACTCTTTCATAGGCACCGGCTGGAACCAAATATGTCATTAAAGCTACAATCATTACAACACTAAATAAAATTACATATGTATGTGGAACCTTAAATTTCTTTTTTTGTTTATCAGGAATAATGGAAGTTGTCATAATAATACCCTCCTAATTTAAAATTGTAATATACCCCACAATACTATAAAAACTTGCCTTGACCTTCCACCTCCATTTCGTTTGCAAATTATGAGTTCACCTCCTTTACGGTATCACTTTGCTTATCTTCTGAGCTCCCTCTATTATCTTTTCTTTGGTAAGCTCAAAATCACTTTCTGTAAGACCGTTTTTTACTAAAGCTACTCCAAGACATCCTATTACTTTTCCACTATAATCTCTTACAGGTGCCCCCACTCCTATTGCTCCCAAAAGACCTTCTTCATCGCTTATTGCATAGCCTTGCTTCCTAATCTCTCTATATTCAGCCATCAGCCTTTCAGGATCAATTATAGTATTCGGCGTTTTCTTAACAAGCTTCGTAGAATATACTATTTTTTCAAGTTCTTCATATGGCTCATGAAAAGCCGTTATGCATTTGCCATATACACCACAGTTGATAGGGTAGAATTCACCCTGCCTGTATCCTATCTTTATGGGTTGAAAGCTCTCTACCTCATAGATGTTTATAATAGTCCCCTGTTCCATGATGGCGAAGCCTACCGACTGCTTTGTCTGCTGCGCTACATCCTCAACCAGATATTTGATCTGGACCAGGTAGTCCTTGTTATCCGTATATGATGCACCTATATGATATGCCATTGGTCCGAGGCTGTACTTTTTTGTTGTATAGTTCTGTATAACCATGCGTTCTTCTATTAGTTCCGCAAGTATTCTGTGAACAGTACTCCTGTTTATTCCAAGATCACGGCTTACTTCTATCGCGGTAAAAGAATAAGGCTTTTCAGCTAAATATCTGATAATTGAAAGAATCTTTTTCAGTACTGTGCAATTGCTCTCAAGCATACATCCCCCACCTCTTTTTTCCTTGCTAATCGCCACCAATGTCCATTATATGGACAATTGTTTATTATACTGACAATGGTATATTCTACAAATATTCGTAAAATCCTCTAAATATTCTAAAAATTTTTATACTATTTTCAAATCAGACACAAAAACCCCCGGTATCGGTTATAATAACCGGTACCGGGGGGATTTCTCGAACTCAGTGAATCAAGCAGCAGTGCACATTATGCTGAAATCATGCTATGCTCCTCACTGTCCAACAACTCTTCAAGCCTTTCCTCTTCTGTTACAATCCTGTCAAGCTCTCTGGAATAAGCCATGCACTTGCCGTCCACAATTCTTGTCTCCAGTGTACCCTTCGCACTGGGATTGCCTCTCAGGTGCGGGGCATCTATAATACCTCTTTTTATAATATCCTCCAATACTATAGGATCACTCCAGGGATCTTCGCTTTCAGGATATAATATCTTAATGGTATTCAACAAGAGTGTTGCTTCTTTAATCAATTCATGCTTTCTCTGCTGAACTTCCATGTCCTGGCTCATATCTGCCATTCCATCCAATGTAGAACGAATAACGCCTCTGACAATCTTGGTGCTTTCTATTACATCCTCAGGTCCTGCAGCATGATCCGCTTCGCTGAAGCCTACAACATGCACAATATGAGGTTTTATACTCATGGCCATATAAGTAGACGCAGCCAGCTGCCCCTTCGCAACATCCAGGTCAGCGCTCAAGCTTGCCAATCCTGCCCTTACCTGCCTGTATGCTTTAAAGCTGTCATCCTCCAGGGATTCTATAAGCTCCACCTTTGCCAGCATTTTTGCCAGATCCATTTTGTGGTGCATTGCAGGAGGTACATTAAACATATACTGTGCAATATAATCCTTTACCCCTGATTTTTTTGCATTATAAGCTGCCAGAAAAGCCATTGCAACACCAATTGTATCATGTGCATCACGCAGACTCCAATGGTGGGCTTCATTTACTTCAATCGGTATATCCCATTGGGCATGAAGCTCCATCAGCTTCCGGCCTTCAACAATGGAATCACGTACAGGCCTGGTACCTCTGCCGTCCAGCACATTGTACCAGCACAAAGGTACTGCACACCAAGCATTGTGGATAGTATCCTTCAGCACTTCCGCGAACCTGAATACCTCTGCTGTGCCGCTGTAGCATCTGAGCAGAGGATAATTCCCCCGTCTGGATGCGTTATATAGGTTGGAAAAATCCTCAATACTTCTTAATGGCACACCGCCGGCACCGTTCAAATCCTCATTCATCCTCTCAGGTGTAAAAAAGAACTGCTGTGTGTTCTGGTCCGGCCCTATTGAAATTATATCCAATACCTTTGACTCTGCTATCATTTTGATTCCATCAATGGTAGCTTCCAAAGAAGGCAGGCCAAAATGATGTCTTAGTACAGGATACGGGTATTTGCCTTTAATTCTGTCAATAATATTGTCAGCATAGGATACTTCAATTTCTTTCAGGTTTTTCCCTCTCAAATAATTAATTACATCATCCAGATCTTCTGTTCCGTCAAATATAGTAGAGAGATACGGAAATTTTTTGGCAACCTCTGCTACCGGCTTTGTACCTCCAAAAATCCATTCAATGCCCTCAAGGCTTTTTTCTTTAATATGCCTTTCCAATTCCCTTAATAAAGGCTCAACATTCTGAGGAGTAAGGCGGAATCCGATTGCTGCTATATCCGGCTTTATTTCAATTACTTTCTCAACTAGTTTATCTATACTTACCGCAGGGCCAAGAAAGGACGTTTGATGCCCTTCCTGCTCAGCAAGCCTGAGAAAATTGATTATGCCGCCAACATGAACACAATTCCCGATAGCCGCTCCGAGATATTTTTTCATTATGCGACAACTCCTCCCGATGTGTATATTTCTCCACTAACGACATAGCTCTTAATTTCATCAATAGACAGTCCGTCAAGTCCCATATCGGCTACCGTTCTTCCAATCCCGTAATAATCCTTGTTATGGATGACGGATGCAAGGTGAATCATCGAATTTATTGTTGGCGTCTCTATTTCAAGATACTGTCCCATATCAGCAATAGGAACGAGACTCTGCGGAACATCCTCAAATATATATCTGGTGTCTAAAGAGGCTGGAGCCTTGATACCCCAATATCCTTTAACATTCGACAAAGCTTCGCAAAGAGTGTTTCCATAAGCACCATATGTTGAGCCTAACCATTCTCTTAAAGAAACAACTTCCGCCCCAAGAGCGTCGGCTATCTGCATCCTTTCATAGTCTACTTCTTCAATTATCTTTGCAACTGTAGGTGTGATTCCATCAATGTAATACAGGAAGTCACCTTTAGTATTCTCAATTCTTCCACAGTTCAGGATTGTCGGTATCGGATGGAGTATTGCACCAATATTATTAAAGCTTGTGTCCAATACACTGTTGGTCTTAACAAATTCAGGTATTGTATGATTGATGACGCTAATGAACTCCATTGTTCTGATTGCCGGAAGCGCTGCTACCTTCACCTCATTTTTCTTGCTCAATATTGCTACTTTTCCTTCTTCAACCACTCTGCAAGCAAAAAGTAAAGTCTGCGCTTCTACTATGCATACATTTTTTCCCGGGTTAATATTTCTGATGATATTTTTGAATTCAAGAGCACCCCCGGTTCTACCTGGATTCAGAACAATATATTGTCCTGCAGCAACATATGGGGCAATAAGGTTGGCAATATACTTATGGGCACTGGCAGGAACCGCAACCATAATGACGTCCGCGCCACTGATTGCATGCTCTATGCTGTCTGTAACAAGATTCATATATCCTTTGCCGGATATACAGCCTTCCATTTCTATAAAGCCTTGTTCCAGTATTTTTTCTACTTTTGTGATAGTACGGTTATATAGATTTACTTTATGACCGAGATAGGCCAGATAAGCTGCTATTCCTTGTCCTCCATGGCCTCCTCCGATTACAGCAAAATTAAGGTTTTTTCTTTGTTTTTCCAACATATAGGTTCCTCCTTTAACTATAATACTTCTTGCTGCGCTCATTCCTTGCAATTGCTTCTTCAAGGATCCGTATAATCAAGTCTTCATAAGATATGCCTGCTGCATCTGCCATCTTCGGCAGGTCGCTGTACCCCGGTTGAAGTCCCGGCAGGCTGTTGATTTCGATAACATAGGGTTTCCCGTCCTTTACGCGGACATCAACCCTGGCGATGTCTCTGCATCCTAATGCATCAAATGCTTTTGAAACATTTTTCTTTACTTCTTTTTCTGTTTCTTTGCTTAGAGGTGCCGGGCAATAGAATTTTGTTTGTTCTCCAAAGTCGGTTTTCACCTCAAAAGTATAGAATTTGCCATATTTTTCAGGAATATCCTTAAAGTCAATTTCCAAAATAGGTAGAATAGTCTTGTTTTCACCGTTGCCTATTATTCCTACCGTACATTCCCTGCCCTCAATAAACTCTTCAACAATAACCGGTGGCTGATACTGCGTCAAGAGCTCCCGGACTTTCTTCAGCAAGGCTTCCTCATTGAATACCTCACTGTCTTTATGTATCCCAAATCCTGACCCTTCACACGCCGGTTTCACAATCAAAGGAAAAACCAGATTTGTATTTAATTCCTCTTTTCCAGTGCGAAATACCTGGAATGCAGGGGTAGAAACATTATGAAACCGAAAGACCTGCTTTGCCACTGCTTTGTTAAGCGCCAGACTATGTGCAAGAATGCCCGAGCCTACATATGGTATTCCCTGCATCTCCAATATTGCAGGTATTTGAGACTGCCTGCTTTCTCCGCTGATGCCGGTGCTAAGATTGAAAGCGAAGTTAATATCACTTTTCATGAGTTTCTCTATAATTTTTTCATCTGAAATTATCATTTCTGTTTTATACTTCTTGCAAAGAATTTCATAAATACTGTCTGCAGTTGCTTCTTTTTGTTCGTTGGCGTGCTCCACCTCCGTATTATTTTTTTCTATATTTGGCTTATCAACGATCAAGCCGATATTGTAACTCACCATAATCCCCCCCATTTGCTATTGTTATCTATTACTCTCAAGCCTTCAGTCCGATATTGTTCTTCAGTGTTATGAAATTTGGGGTACACGAAATAAAGGCTTTACACAGCACAAGCATTAATCTAATATTTGATTAGTTGTAGAATAATGTAAAGTGAGCAGAAATTTGAATACAATATGGATTAAATTTATAGAAAAGAAGATGTGTATAAAAAAAGCTGCGGAGATTTTTCCACAGCTTTCACTTACGGCAATAAAGATATTAGTCCAATTTACTCAGGACCATATCCGCCTTTGCTTCTATCTCCTTCTCTCTACGCTTACGAGGTTAGCTGACGGATTCGGATCGAAAGAAGTTGACCCTACTCTATTTAACATAGAGATTCACCCCAAAAGATTGGTTCCCCCGCTTCAAGTGAATTCAGCGTATAGCTATATTCAATTTTATATTGTTAATAAATTTTACCACATATATTGGTCTTTGTAAATACATTTTCTGTAATTTTTTTCTGTAATTTTATGTTTATCATAATTCCAAGACTCCATATTCTGCAAGGTGGAGTAGATTTCCCATCTGAATTCTCGATGTTCAGCCATGGCTGAACGAGTTCACTCACAATAATACTACATATCCTGTCTATGTAACTAATAGTGAATATGTTATAATATTTGTATTCAACTGCCTAAGGAATTATATAGGGCAAAAGAATATTTCGCATAATACATGGGAGGATGCTTATGGAGCACAATGGAATTCTCATATCAGGTTATGCCCGACTTCCGCAAGGAATTACCGCAAAGGAATTATATTCTGTAATTGTCGTAGTAATTGTTGTCGAGAAGCAATCCGGTGTAATTATTGATGCAGATTGTTCTTTGGTAACCGAGCTTACAAAAAAATTTGTAAAAGATATTTTGATCGGCTGCACATTGAATGACCTGGAGCCTATTGAAGATAAATTTGAAGAGTACTATTATGGAAGTGCAAGAAAAGCAATTATATCTGCTATAAAGACTTGCGCGGAAAAATACAAGCAAATATGTGAGAACGGAGACTTGTATACAGATTAGCATATATAAGCGAAGCAAAATCCCAGGATACACATCCTGGGATTCCTTATACTCCAGAGCCAAACCCGAACCACGCGCAACTCGTAACCATACCCTCTACGAATACCCTAACCCATTGCCAATTGCCTTGCTCCAGAGCCCTTCTCAACCTCGCATCTCGAATCTCGAATCTGTTTTTCATATACTATAAGTTGTCAATTCCTCACAATAGCTGCAACGGTAATGTATTTTTCCGTTTGAATGAGCCAGTTCAAACCTGGGACTGGCGTACTCGTCAAAATTGCTGACGCATCTGGGATTCTTGCATTTGAACAGACCTGTCACCTCTTTAGGTATGTTTATATTCATCTTGTTGACTATCTTGTCCTCTTCAATTATATTTACTGTTATATCCGGGTCAATAAGTCCCAACATGGTAAGATCCACATCTATCTTGTTCTCTATCTTTATTATATCCTTCCTGCCAAACTTGCTGCTCGGTACATTTATAAGGAGCACCACCGGAAAATTAACCTGATCCAGCTTAAGCTTCTCGAATATCTTTATACCATTGCCTGCAGTTATATGGTCAATGACTATTCCACAATTTATGCTATTTACAGTTAACATTAACATTCACCCCCAACAAAAGCGCCATCAACGCCATTCTTACATATATTCCATACTCGGCCTGCTTGAAATAGACAGCCCTCTCGTCATCATCAACGTCATAGCTTATTTCATTAACCCTTGGTAGAGGATGCATCACCAGCATATCCTCCTTGGCTTTTTTAAGCTTGCTTCTGTTGAGAATATAGCTGTCCTTAAGCCTCATATAATCCGCTTCGTTAAAGAATCTCTCTTTTTGTATTCTTGTCATATACAGCACATTCACCTGGTTTATAACTCCCTCAAGATTTTCAGTTTCATGAATCTTTACACCATACTTCTCTGTAAGGCTTAATTTCAAATGTTCAGGCAGTTTAAGCTCTGCCGGTGATATAAGCACGAAACTGGAGCCTTTATATCGTGACATGGCACTTATCAGAGAATGTACCGTTCTTCCGAATTTAAGGTCACCGCAGAAGGCTATTGTCTGGTTCTCCAGTGTTTTCTTATATCGCCTTATAGTAAGCAGGTCGGTTAAGGTCTGTGTAGGATGATGGTGTCCTCCGTCACCTCCGTTTATAACAGGTGCTGAAGAATATTCTGACGCAAGCTTTGGTGCTCCCTCCTTGGGATGTCTCATTACCAGCACATCGGCGTAGGTGCACAACACTCTTATAGTATCTGCTATACTTTCTCCCTTTGAAACCGAGCTTGTGCTCGCATCGGAGAACCCTAGAATCGTTCCTCCCATTCTGAGCATTGCTGATTCAAAGCTGAGCCTGGTTCTTGTACTTGGTTCATAAAAAAGTGTTCCGAGTATTTTACCCTTGCAGATGCTGCCAAAAGCTTCCCTATCCTCCACCATTCTGTCTGCCAGGTTGAATACCTCATTAAGTTCTTCCAGACTGAAATCATTGGGGTCAATTAAATGTCTTCCTTTTAAATTCATTAACTCTCCTCCTTCTTAGTCTCACAGGACTATTATTTAAAGGTTCTGGTATTTTATGCATGAAAAAACCCTCATGCCTGTGGGCATGAAGGTCAGACTTATCACTCCAGTATATCATCCGACACCTTAGTAGCCTCACAGGACTAAATTAAAGGTTATCTTTCTATTTAAGATAACATAATGAATAATTGTTGTCAATACAGTAAAAGTATCATAATAACGTACAGCCGTCCCATATTTACTGCATGTTTCACCTTCTTCTATTTTCCTGTCAAAATAATTTTTTTTAACTTTTTTTCAAATTACTCCCTAAATTCATTTCCAGCTTGCGAATTTTATATCATGCACAACAAGCATATCACTTTGAAAAAAAATAAGGAGGAACTCTCATGTTGAAGAAAAAATTGATATCACTAGGAATTGCAGTAATATTCACGCTCTCTTCCTTAACAACTACGGTTTTTGCAGCAGATTTCAGCAAAGCCGCCACAGGTGCAAAGGTAACAATAAAGCTTACAAATCCCGGTAAAGGCAATGGGAATTCAAAAGACAAAGATAAGGACAAGAAAAGCAATGAGAAAAAATACAAATTTGATGATTGCGCTGACATAACCTGGGCTCTCAATGCCATAGAAAAGCTGGCAGGCAAGGGAATCCTGGGAGGCATAGGCCAGAACAAATTTGCACCAAGGAACAATGTTACCCAGGTGGAAGCCCTGGCAATGGTGTTAAGGCTCACAGGAGATGACAAGGAAGCCGAAAGCCTTGGCAAAAAGGTCCACCCTTCTTATAAAGGCGTTTTGCCACTTTGGGGCTATGGCTATATATATCTGGCAATAGAAAATGGAATTCTGCTTCCGGAAGAACTTAAAGACTTTAACCCGAATAAACCGGCAAAGCGCCATGAAGTAGCAAAGTACATCATAAGGGCAATGGGAGAAACTGAAGAAGCTTTAGAGCATATGGATGAAGACCTTCCATTCAGGGACAGCAATGCAGTACCGGAAAAATCAATCGGTTATGTGTATCTCATAAATGAATTGGGCATAATGGTGGGCAATGAAAACAATTTCAAGCCTATGGAACCTGTAACAAGAGCCGAAATGGCTGTTTTGCTCGATAGGGCGGAAGGCAAATTCGACCTTCCTGACACTGACAATAAAAAGAACGGTACAGTATTTGTATCCGCAGATATTGATGATAATGAAATCACTGTAACTGTTAAAGGAACCACCGTTACTTATGATGTACTCGAAGATGCTCAGGTTTATAGGGATGGCTACTTTGAAACTATCGAAGACCTGATAAAAGGAGATATACTCCAGCTTATATTAAATGACAGCAAGAAAGTAATATTCATTGAAGTTATAAAAGATGCTGAAGACGATGATACGGCCGAAACAGAGGTTTCATTCAGCAATGTAAGCTACAGCAGCCTTCCCAAGGTGCTCCAGGATAAGGTTGACAGTATGAAATCTACAAAAACCTATAAAGCATACAAATACGACGACTATATATACCTCCTGGCCGCAATGGGCAGAAAGAACACCGGCGGTTACGATATTGACATAGATAATGTTTACAAGGTGGAAAATGACGATGATTTCATAGTTAGAGCTGTAGTTGACACAGTTGAGCCTTCATCCGGTGAAATCGTTACTCAGGCTGTGACATATCCATACAGCGTTGTGAAGTTCAAGAGCTTTAACGATATTGATTTTGTCAGATTTGTAAATGATGATGGAGCTAAGCTTGCAGATGTAGAAATTACAAATGTTAATGATGCATCCATCGTAGAAGGTACAATATACGACCTTGCATCAAGCAGCCGGATAGTTTATGTAGAAAAATCAAACGGAACAAAAGTAAGGTATACCATCCCCTCCGGTGCTGATATAGTAGTAAACGGCAATGCCGATGCTAAATTCTCAGAGCTTGAAAAGGGAATGAGTGTGGAGATAGAAATAACCGATAACAAAGTGACAAAAGTAACCGCAGAAGATAATGAAGCTGACGAGATTTCTTTTGAGTATGTCGACTACAGTGACTTGTCAGCTAGGCTGAAAGACCAGGTAGACTACCTCAAGCTTACCAAAAACTATAAAGCTTACAAGTATGACAACTATATCTACCTTATAGCTTCAATGGGTAAAAAGAATACTGGTGGTTATGAAATTGATATAAACAACATATACAAGCTGGAAAACGGGAGCAAGTACACAGTAAAAGCTGTAGTTGAGACTAACAGTCCATCCTCAGGCTCCAGCAGCACCCAGACTGTCACATACCCCTACAGCATTGTAAGATTCAAGAATTTTAACAATATTGATACTGTAAGATTTGTCGATGAGGTTAACAACAGGCTGTCTGAAGTAAAAATCGTTGAACTTGACAAAGCAGTAAATGTAGAAGGAACAATAAGCTCAATCAATACAAGCAATAAAACCATTAGGGTAGAAAAATCAAACGGCTCGGTTGTTACTCTCTCGATACCAAATGACGCGGCAATAACAGTTAACGATAATGAAAATGAAAGCTTTTCAGACCTTGTGAAGGGTATGAAGGTAGAAGTGGAAATAATCGACGAAAGAGTTTCAAGGGTTATAGCAGAAGATAACCTGACAGAAATTGAAGGCATACTTACAGGAATAAGCATAAGCACTGAAAAGAAAATCGTTTTGAAGGTTGGCAGCACAAGCAAGACTTACACAGTAGCTTCAGATGTCATGGTAATCGTAGATGGAAGCACCGCAAGAGTCGAAGATCTCAGGGTGAACGATGAGTTGACTTTGAAATTTTCAAACGGTCTGTTGGTCGAAATAGAAAAAGAATAAAGCAGACGAGAAACAGATATCGGGCAGGCATGGAAACCCGCCCCTACAAACCTGGCAGCCAAAATCCTGGCTGCCCTTTTTTTATGCATCCCCACACCCAACCCTCATATCTCGAATCTCGTATCTATTTTTTATTAATATTGTACTAGCACTCAAAATACTATATGTATTATAGATACTTTTTGAGGAGTGGATAAGCATTGAAAAAACTCACTTACATTCAGGGTGCTTTTGTTCTGACACTTACTAATCTTATTACAGGATCTCTCTCTTTCATATACAGGGTATTTCTGACAAGGGCCATAGGCTCTGAAGGTATAGGCGTATACCAGCTGGTCCTTCCGTTATACTCGCTTTTTATTACTTTGGTCTCAGGGGGAATAACAACAGCCGTCTCAAAGCTGATAGCGGAGCAGGCACCAAAGCGCAATTACAGGAACATGTACAAGATTGTCAAAATATGCAGTATTACAATTGCTATGTGGAGTCTCATTCTCTGTACACTAATATTTTTTAATGCTGATTACTTCGCAAACCATGTGCTCAAGGATTACAGAACACTTCTCTCTATTATGGTCTTTACCCCTGCAATATTCTTTATATCTATAGGTGGAGTATTGAAAGGCTATTTTTTCGGGCTGCAGGATGTCAATCCTCCTGCTCTTATTGATATACTGGAGAAGGTTATCCGATTGGGAGGCCTCCTCCTGACTACGTACTTCCTTCTCCCCTTTGGTATCGAATATGTCTGTGCAGGTGTAATGGCCGCAATGGCTACCGGCGAGCTTATCAGCCTGGCCCTTTTATACTTCAGCTACAAATTAAGAAGGACTTCTATTGTGGTCAATACACAGACTGATTCAACCATCCACATTATGAGCAGAATATTAAAAACAGCTCTGCCCTTGTCTTTCAGCGGAGCGCTGACAACCATCATGGACATGGTAATTGCTATTCTCATACCCATGCAGCTTCGTACGGCGGGCTACAGCAACTCAAATGCATTATCTCTCTATGGGCAAGTGACCGGTATGGTGATGCCGCTGCTTTTCTTTCCCTTTATAATAGTGGTCTCCCTTGGAATTACTCTGGTGCCTGCAATAGCCTCATCCTATGCCGCAGGCAACTGGACTGCACTGAGCAAGAAATGCAATGATTCTCTCAAGATTACCTCAGTGATTGCTTTTGCCAGTACTGCCTTATTTGTAATCTTCCCCTGGGAACTTTGCCGGATATTTTTCAAATGCCCTGAAGCCGGCAATATGCTTTTCTGGATGGCTTTCGTCTGTGTCTTTGAATATTGGCAGTTTACCCTTTTTGCAGTATTGAACGGCGTTGGCATGCAGCATGTAGTATTGAAAAACTCTATTCTTCATATAGTTATATCTATCATATGCTCATATTTTCTTATACCGATACCTTCCATTGGAATTTATGGATTTATTATCGGCTTCTGTGCAAGTGCTGTATTGGTATGTCTGTGGAACCTGGTGGATTTAAAGCGTATTCCACAGATACGCATGGACTATAGAAGCATCTTCATAAAGCCCTTTACTGCATTTATAGGAATGTTTATTGCCATTAAGTGCTGCAACCTTTATCTAACAGCAAACGGCATACACAGCTCCAATATGACAATATCAAGCCTGGTAGGCCTTGTCTTCTTCTTTCTGGTACTTTTTCTCACAGGCACTTTTACTGCCAAGCAGCTTAAGAGCACCTTTGCTATTAAGTAATCGCACAGTTCCAGGTCTTTGAACCACCGGTGTTTTCATTTTAACGGGTATCTCTGCACGGTGCTCTGATATGACTCTGCTGTACAGTGCAAAATACCCCATGAATACCAGGCTCATGGCCGGGTCAAACACTACTGCATCAATCAACCCATGTACGGCAATCCCTGCAAAGCACGCTATGAACCCTTGCACTATATATTCTTCATCTTCCAATGCTTTTTCCTTTAGAATACTGAAGCCCTCCCAGAGCTTCTTTGCTATAAGGTATGTGAAGGTGCATATTCCGGCAAATCCCATCTCCGCTGCCACCTGCAGATAAATATTATGGCTGTGCAGTATGTATCTGTACAGCTTTTCCGAGCCGCTGGAAAGATAATACCAGGTAGTACCTATTCCATGTCCGAAAATGGGATTGTCAATGAACATATTCAAAGCCGCTTTCCATATTTCAAGCCTGTAAAGACTGCTGCTGTCCTGATATATTGCTGCCAGCCCTGCTCTGTTGAAATAGCCTGTAGAATTTATGGCAACAAAGGCCCCGGTCATTGCCGCCAAATATACGGCCACTCCTTTTTTCCTTTCCTTAAGCAGGCAAAGTACGAGTATGGCTGCGAAGAATGCGGCAAACCCACCTCTGGAATAAGTCAGCAGCAGGCATATTGACGACAGTATTATATTTATTGAAAGCAGCAGCTCTCCCCTTATGCTTCGGAATCTAGCCAACCCAAAGGATAGGTTCATAGCCAGATATGCTGCAAATATGTTTGGATTTAGAAGGGTTGCATATATCCTTACCAGCGTGCCGAAGGTTTTTTCATCCACCCAGCTCTTTTGCAGGCTGAGGTTTCCGCTTGCAAACTGATATATCCCAAATATGCAAGCCAAAGCACAGGCCATGTTCAATACATTGTAATATCTCTCCAGCCTTATATTCTTCAATTCAGCAACAAGCACAAGGTAAAACCCGGCATTCAGGCAGATCATAACAGCTCCGCCAATGCTCATCAGTGTATCCCTGGAATATATGACAGACAAAAGAACACAAAAAAGCATAACCAGAACAGGAGTATCCCCAGAAAGCTCAGTAAGCAGCTGCCTTGCCTTTCTGGCTTTTATAGCCAGTATGAATACGGCAACAACTCCGAAATACGCTCCCACAGGGAACAGTACCGAGAGCAGCACCACTATTATAGAACTCCATTTCAAGGCTTTAGCTATCATCAAAATTACACCTCTTCAAGATTACTCCAACTCTTACATTATAATGCCTTGAGCTTTTCTTTACAATAAAAAAACACTACCGTTCAAGTAGTGTTTCATGCTTTTTATAAGCAGTTCATCCTTCAGCTTCTTTTTAACATTATATTTCCAAGAATGTCGGCAGCAATGTCAATTTTGTCTGCCAAATTGCTCAAATGCCTGTAAACCTCTCTCATTTTCAGCACATACTTGATATCATCATTTTCAACCAGCCTTACCAGTGCATATCTGTATAGATTCTCCATCTCGTTTTCATATTTTTTGGCTTTTATTATATCATCCTGACATTTGTTCTTGGGATTGTCCATTACTCTTACAGTATTGAATATGCACAATACAGCATCTCTTATAATATATACCATATCCTTTAAGTCCTTGTTGGTATCCAGCTGAAAAATCTCAATCTCGTCCACAGTGGACTTTGTATAGTCAAGCAGGTCATCAATAGCCTTTGACAGGGAGAATATGTCTTCTCTTTCAAAGGGTGTGATAAAAGCCGTTTCCAGCATACAGATGAGTTCTCTTCTGATATTATCGGCTTCTCTCTCAAGATGCATTATTTTCAATTGGGTGCTTTTGCTCGGATTCTCAATATACTCACAAAGCTCATCAATTGCTTCCACAGTCATTTCGCATTGTGTTGTAAGCATCTTATAAAACCCTTCCTGGGATTTTTCACTTAACAGGCTTCTAAAAAAGCTCATATCCTTCTCCTTTCAAAGCAAACAAAGCACAATCAAGGCTGCGGCATAACAGGCAGCTTCTCCAGCTTTGTATAATACGGCAGGCCTCCTTTGGTCTGAAGCTCTACTGTCCCCTGTATCAGCGGTCTCACATAGTCGGCAAATTCTTTCTCTATAAAATTTCCTTCTGCATTAATAAAGCATGCAGGTACCTTACGCTCTGCATTTGCAATCTTATGCAGTTCCACAAGTCCGGTACTGCATGTGTAGCTGCTTCCTGAGCCTTCAACCTCATAAGTTACCATATAACCCGATTTCCCACTGGAAAATGCATTTATAGCCGCTCTGCCAGCCATTTCGGCCTCCTTGAGATCCGTCAGGGATGCACAATGCATGGCTGCCTGTTGGGCTATATCCGGCTTAATTACCCTTGCCCGGAGCTTCAACCTGTTCTCGATCAGGCTTTTCAAATAATCACCTACTCCACCCAGTTCGGGATGGCCGAATGCATCTGTAGCCACACCATTTTGGTTTGCATTCACATACTCACCGTTCTTATCCATGAGACCTTCACCTGTTACAATAAACGCTCCGCCAATTCTTGCTACTGTCTTTTTTACATCATCTATAAATCTCTCAGCATCAAAGGGCACTTCCGGCAGATATATCAGATGTGGAGCATCCGACCGGCTCCTTTTGGCAAGTATGCTGGCAGCCGGCAGCCATCCTGTATTCCGGCCTACTGTCGTCAGAATCGATACTGTCTCGGAGGTATACATGCTCCGGTTATGAAGTCCGGCTTCCATGACAGTAGTTATCACATATTTTGCATTGCTTCCGTAACCCGGACAGTGATGTGTCTCTACCAGGTCATTATCAATAGTTTTCGGTACTCCTATAACCTTTAGCTCATAGCTCATTTTTTTTGCCAGCTGACTAATTTTATCGGTGGTATCCATTGAGTCATTGCCACCCATATAAACAAAATATCTTATATTATACTTCTTAAAAATGCCGAACAATTTCTTATTAGCAGCATCGCAAGGATCAGTGTTCTTTATCATAAACCGGCAGCCGCCTAATGCTGCTCCGGGTGTCAGCCTGATCCCCTCCAAAGTCTCCCTGTTCTGTGCCGATAAATTGATAAAATCTTCTTTCAGGGCTCCTTCTATTCCGTGAAGCATACCGATAACAGTGTCTATTTCATTGTAATTCCCAGCTTCATCAATTACACCGTATAGGCTTGAGTTTATTACGGAGGTAGGTCCCCCCGACTGTCCAACCAGTAAATTGCCTTTTCCCAATTTATATTCCTCCTGTCGTTCCGAAAATCAAAATATTACTTTCATTATTAATGCTAACAATGCAGATATTCCTGCAGCAGAGGGTATTGTTGTGAACCATGCAGTTGCAATACTTTTTACAGTATTCCAATTCACTTTCTTATAACGGTCTCCGGCCCCTACCCCCATTACAGATGAAATTACTATCTGTGTGGTGCTGACCGGCGATCCAAATATTGAAGCGACGCCAATAACGCCGGATGCAGCAATTTGTGAACTAAAGGAATGAATGGGCTTAAGCTTGTATATCTTGTCTCCGACTGTCTTTATTATTTTCCAGCCCCCGACCGAAAGCCCTGCTGTAATAGCTGCAGCACATCCCAGCTTGACCCACAGGGGTACATAGAATTCTGAACCACCATTTACAACAAGTAATACAAGAGCTATGAGTCCCATTGATTTTTGAGAGTCGCTGCTTCCATGGCTGATACCCAGAAAAAACATGCTGAAATGCTGCACATTCTTCAAGTGACCGTTTACATCCTTCCTGCTGTTTTTTAGTAGAACAAACGCAAGCTTCACAAATATATACCCTATTGAAAAACCTATAATCGGAGAGGTAAACATTACAATGACAACCCTAAAAAAAATATTAGTCCAATTTATTGAATCCCATCCGAATAGAAATACTCCCGATCCCAATATCCCACCTATTAAGGCATGAGATGAGCTTGAAGGTATTCCGTATTTCCAGGTCACCAAATTCCACGTAATTCCTCCCAGCAGGGTAGAAAGCACGAAAATAACACCTATCACCGGTTCTTCAGCCAAAACATTGAGAGGATATACAATACCTCTGCCTATGGTTTCTGCAACAGCAGTTCCCAAAATAAGTGCTCCGGTGAATTCTGCCGTACATGCAATAAGCATTGCTTTCTTAGGTAGGATTGATCGTGACGAAATACTTGATGCTAACACATTGCACCCATCGTGAAATCCATTGATAAATGCAAATATAAATCCTACAGCTATCGTAACTGCCGCCATTACGGTCATCATATACCGGTACCCCCTAAAATCTTCAAAATACTATAAATCTCCTGCGATAATCCGTTCTATGATCTCCGCTATACCATCCTCGTCGTTGGATTTTGCTATCAGATCTGCAGCATCCAATAGTTTTGGAGCAGCATTGCTTACTGCAATTCCCAATCCTGCTACCTTAAGCATTTCATAATCATTCATATTATCTCCGGCAGCAGCTACCTGCTCCATAGGTATTTCTAAAAGCTCTGCGAGATTCTTCAAGGCTTCTCCTTTTGAAGTGTTTCTTGGAAGTATCTCCAGATACTCAGCTTCCGATTTTACTGTATTAGGCTTCACACTGCATATTGACTCAAAAGCATCCATGAATTTCCTGAAAATACTATCGTTTCCTATTATCAGGATCTTGTTCGGCTTTCCTTCAATACATGATATGAAATCATCAACCTGAATGCATAAGACGCTGTCCTTTTCCATATAAGCTCTGATTGTATCATTCATCTGTCTCACATATGCTTTACCATTACTATAAACTATTGCACTGCAATCCATCTCTGCAAGGAGCTTTACAGCCTTAGTAAAATGCTCCTCCTCCAGTACATTTTCCAAAAGACATTTGTTATCAGCAAGCTCTACGATCTTCGCCCCGTTGTATAAAATTGCCGGAGAGTTCAGCTGCAGCTCATCATAGTACTTTCGGGCGGATTGCTCAATCCGTCCTGTTGCAATAGCAAAAACTCCTCCAAGGGACTGAAATTGTCCTATGGCTAATTTTGTTCTTTCTGCAATTTGCCTGTTGCTGTTCACCAGGGTCCCGTCTATATCGGATACTATCAGCCTATATTTCATCACTTTCACCGTTTTTCACAGGCAATGCCCTGATACAAGCAGGATCAAGCAGCAGCCTTACATCCGAGCCGACTTCCAACACGCTGTTCAGCTGGGGGTTATATACCTGTACGCAAACACTGTTTCCCAGTATATCTATATCATATTCCGCAATGCTTCCGAGGAATGTTGATCTTGTAATTGTTCCTGCCAATCCTTCATTACCCTCTGAGAGCTTGACTGCCTCAGGCCTGATTACCAGAGAGACGTTCTCCCCCTGCTTCGGGTCATGCCATCCCGGATTTCTGACTTGAACACTGTAATCTCCCACTTTTACGTATACTCCAGCCTTCTCTTTTCCCTGAACTGTGCCGCCAATAAAATTTGCTTTTCCCATGAAATTGGCAACAAACTTGTTCCTTGGCTGATAATATATCTCCTGCGGTGTACCGTATTGTTCAATATTACCCTTATTCATAATTACAACCTTATCCGAAATAGCCATAGCTTCATTCTGATCATGAGTTACATAAATACTCGTTATACCGAGCCTCAACTGCAGCTTCCTTATTTCATCCCTCATATATTCCCTAAGCTTGGCATCAAGGTTGGACAGCGGCTCATCAAACAGCAGCACCTTAGGCTCGATTACTATTGCCCTTGCAAGTGCTATTCTCTGCTGTTGACCTCCTGATATCTGATTAGGGTATCTCCTTTCCATTCCATCCAGCTGCATCAGCTTGATAACCTTGTTTGTTCTTTCCTTTATCTCACTTTCAGGCAGCTTCTTCACTCGCAGACCGTAGGCTATATTCTCATAAATATCCATATGGGGAAAAAGTGCATAGCTCTGAAACACCATTGACAAATCCCTCTTATTAGGAGCAGTGCCTACTATGGATTTACCCCCTACGCTTATATCTCCTGAGGTAACCTGCTCAAAGCCTGCAATCATCCTGAGAATTGTAGTCTTTCCGCAGCCTGAGGGCCCAAGCAGGGTAGTAAGCTTTGAGCTTTCGAATTCAAGACTCACTTTATTAACTGCAATTAGTTCACCGCTTTTATCATGCTTTGTGAATACCTTTTCAAGGTTATTCAGTGTAACGTTGTTACAGTTATATTCATTTTGCGTATTTTCCTGTTTTGAGTGTGACATAAATTGACCCTCCTCTTTGCTTTATGCAGCCTTTCTCTTCATTACAAGTCTTTTTACAAGTGCTTCAATTATGACTATAGCTACCATCATCATAATTATCAGAATTATTACATATGCTGCTGCTATGCCAAGCCTAAGGTTCTCAACCTGTGACAGTATTGAAACCGTAACCAGGTTCCATCTTGGTGATATAAGCAGTATTACAGCACTTACAGCTGTCATGGCACGCACGAAAGCATATACCAGACCTGAGAAAAAGGCTGATTTTATCAGCGGTAAAGTAATTTTTCTGAAGGTTAGGAAGCTGCTTGCACCCAGATTAGTCGAAGCTTCCTCAATAGATTTGTCTATCTGCTTCAAGGTTGCAGTGCCTGATTCAATCCCAACCGGCATATTCCTGAATATGAAAGCCATTACAAGTATCAGTCCTGTACCTGTCAGCAGAAGTGGCTTTTGATTAAATGCCAATATGTAACCAATACCTATTACAGTCCCCGGTATGGCAAAAGACAATAGCGACACGAACTCCATGGCACGTCTTCCAATAAATTGCTTCCGGACAACCAGGAAAGCAATAATCATACTGAGCAGCCCCCCTATAGGAGTCGCATATGCCGCCAGCTTAAGGGTATTCTTTACAGGGGCAGAACCTAGCGTAAATATGTATTTATAATTTTCCAGGGTGAATTGATTGTTAACGCCCCAGATTTTAACGAAGGAACC
>LOES01000097.1 GCA_001515955.1 Clostridia bacterium BRH_c25
TCGCGTTGCTCAGGATGACATATATGGTTGTATATAGCTATAATGTCAATATAATTTTCGCCGTGCCCTTCCGTGTTACACGTACCTGGACCTATAAGGAATACCCGAGCTTTCCTCGCATCTCGCATCTCGTATCTCGAGTCTGAAGAATGCTTCGCATTCTTCTACTTATGTCTTGCTTTTGCTCTGTCTTTACGGAGCATTTCCGTTGGTTCAAGGTTCATTGCATTTCCGGCTAGAAGCCCTGCAACACCTGACAATTTGTCATCCCTTTTGCCTTTACATACATCACAATTACATGGCTCTTCAATGTATTCAGGCTCAGTATAAGTGGTTATAACCCCTTCAAAGTTCCTGAGTATTACTTTTTTCTTGTTCTGTGAAATTACATACTGCGGCATTACAGGAGTCTTTCCGCCGCCTCCGGGAGCATCAACAACGAAGGTAGGCACGCAGAAGCCGGAAGTATGACCTCTAAGGCCTTCAATAATCTCAATGCCCTTGGACACTGTAGTTCTAAAATGCTCTATTCCCATTGACAGGTCACATTGATAAATGTAGTATGGTCTTACTCTCATTTTTACCAGTCCGTGTACAAGATCTCTCATTATATGCACACAGTCATTTACTCCTCTTAGCAGCACTGACTGGTTGCCAAGTACGATACCTGCATCAGCAAGCTTGTTGCAAGCGGCAGCAGACTCAGGAGTGATTTCCTTCGGATGATTGAAATGGGTATTGAGCCATACCGGATGATATTTCTTGAGCATGTTCACCAGATCGTCAGTTATTCTCTGAGGCATGACCACAGGAGTCCTTGATCCAAGTCTTACAATCTCCACATGATCGATTTCCCTGAGCTTTCTGATGATGTATTCAAGCACTTCATCATTTACAAGTAACGGGTCTCCGCCGGAGAGAAGCACATCTCTTATAACAGGCGTGTTTCTAATATATTCTATAGCCTTGTCTATTCTTTCCATAGGCATCTGCTCGTCGTGCTGTCCTGCAAATCTTCTTCTGGTACAGTGTCTGCAGTACATTGAGCACTGGTCTGTAATCAGAAGAAGTGCTCTGTCCGGATATCTGTGAGTCAGGCCGGGTACCGGCGAATCTTCATCCTCATGAAGAGGGTCAAGCATGTCGGCATCTGCTTTGTGGAGCTCCTGTGAAGTAGGAACCGCCTGCTTTCTTATTGGACAGTCCGGGTCGTTTGGATCCATAAGGGATGCATAATAGGGAGTAATTGCTCCTCTTAAGGTCTTCAAGCACTCGTGCACCCCTGCTTCTTCTTCGGGAGTAAGATTTATTACCTGCTTCATTTGTTCTACTGTTGTTATTCTGTTTGATACCTGCCATTTCCAGTCATTCCACTGTTCAGGAGTGACATCCTTCCATAAAGGTATGTCTTTATAGTTTCTCAATGCATTTACCTCCTATATTTATTTGGCTTCGCCAAAACAGTCTCTAGTCGCTAGTCTCTAGTCTCTAGAATTAAGCTAAGGCTTCGAAGAATTTTCTTGCGTCTCGCGACTAGTGACTAGTTACTCGCGACTAATTATGCATACATCTCTGTGAAAAGGTCTCTTAAATCTTTGCTTTCCTTGAGTATCTGGAGTGTTATTTCTGCGTGTCCTTTTGTGTAGCCGTTACCTATTATCATGGTAACATCGCTTCCCACGCCCTCAGCACCCAAAGCTGCTTTTGTAAAGCTTGTTGCCATACTGAAGAAATATACAAGACCTGTATTTTTTGTAGCAAGTATGCTTGTCATTTCTGTGTCGGGTATGTTTACACAGTTGATTGTCAAATCAGCCAGCTCACCGTTTGTAAGCTCTGCTACCTTATTCATTATCTCTACCGGTTTTTTGGCATCGCCTACAAATATTTCATCACACAAACCAAGCTTTTTCAATCTTTCTGCGCTCTTGGGACTTCCGCAGCAGCCGATAACCTTGCCTGTAGCTCCTGCTCTTTTCTTGGCTTCGTAGCAGCAAAGAACTCCTGACTTACCGCCTGCACCTATTATGAAAACTGTTTCACCGGGCTTAACCAGCTTGGCAGTCTGGGCTGGAGCACCTGCTACGTCCAGTGCTGAAAGTGCAAGCTTTTCAGGCATGTCTGCCGGAAGCTTTGCATATATTCCGCTTTCGAAAAGTATTGCTTTTCCATTTATATCCACCTGATCGATGTCTTTTCTGATTTCCTTGATTTTATCTATTCTGAGAGGAGTTAATGAAAGCGATACAAGTGTTGCTATCTTATCCCCAACCTTTAAGTCGGTCTTGCCTTCCAAAGCAGATCCGATCTTTTCAATTGTACCTATCAGCATTCCTCCTGAGCCTGTAACCGGATTCCTGTGTTTACCCTGCTTTTCAACAATACCCAGCATGATTTCTTCGATTTTCTTTTCATCACCATGAGCCTGCTCCTCTATCTGTGTAAAGCTTGCTGAGTCAATGTTCAGGGTTTGAACATCGATAAGTATTTCATTGTCATAGAGCACATCCATATTGTTGTCGATTTTGTTTGCCGGCTGCGGCAATACTCCAACAGGCTCAATAACCCTGTGAGTACCAAATTTGCATCCTTTTTTCATGGGTTGTTTTCCTCCTTATAATTATATTGGGCGAATGGACGACCAATGGTCGCCCCTACATAGATTTCATGTTACTTTATTAACATAAGCAAGTTATATGCCAATTATGCCGAATACAAAAGAACACCCATTTTTCAATGGGTGCTGCTCATTGCCCAAATATTTTTTCCTTGATTTTTTTTATTATCGCTTAAAATTCGGCATCATAAATTCTTATATTGTATTTACCTATTTTGTACTGCAGTGTCTGTCTTGGCACATCAAGCATTTCTGCTGCCCTTGTCACATTGCCTTCACTCTTTTTCATCGCCTTCTCTATAAGGTTCCTCTCGAGACTGTACATTGCCTCCTTCAAGGATTTAATCTCATGATCCTCTTGTGCTGATTCGGATTTCCTGAATATCTCTCCCAAATAGTAAGGAAGACACTTACTATCGATGGTATCTCCGTCAGCAATGTTCATGGCCCCTTCAATGGCATGCTCCAGCTCTCTCACGTTTCCCGGCCAGGAGTAATTCATGAAAAACTCCTCCACATCATCGCTTACATACTTGACATTCTTATAAAGCCGCTTGTTATACTTCTTGACAAAATGCTCTATGAGAAGATGGATATCATCTCTCTTCTCTCTCAAAGGCGGCATTTTAAGGGATATGACACTTAGACGGAAGAACAGGTCATCCCTGAGGGTCTTATCCTGAAGTGCCTGCCTGGGGTCAATATTTATAGCTGTTACTATTCTCACATCAACATGAATGGTTCTTGTGTCTCCAACCCTTCTCACATTCCCGTCCTGTATTACCCTTAGAAGCTTTGCCTGGAGCTGCAGGGACATGGAGTTGATCTCATCCAGGAACATGGTTCCGCCGTTGGCGATTTCAAAAAGCCCCGGCCTGGTCTCCGCTCCGGTAAAGCTGCCTCTGATCGTACCGAAAAGTATGCTTTCAAGCAAAGTCTCCGGAAGTGCCGCACAATTTTGGGCAATAAAAGGCTTATCCCTCCGCGGACTTGCATTATGTATGGCATGTACCAGCAGCTCCTTACCCGTACCGGTTTCGCCATAAACCATAATGGGTGAAGGTGATGAAGCTACTGTCAGGGCGTCTTTTTTGAGCTTCAGCATTATTTCGGATACACCAATTATGTCTGCAAAGTTATAAAATGCCTTGCTTCCATCATAGCTTTTTTCAACTTTTGCATCCTTCAAAAGCTGCGCCTGCAAATCCACTACCTTTTCAGAAAGCTTCTTGACCTCTGTTATGTCTCTTGAAACTTCAAGAGCACCCATGACGCGTTTACCCGAAATTATAGGTATTGTTGAATTAACGGTGGTTATTTGTACACCCTTGTAGTTTTTGAAGGCCTGCTGGTAATTAAGAATAGGCTTTCCTGATTTTATGGTTTTCAATATGGTACTGGTATCCTCTGTCAGAGACGGATATATCTCCAGTATGTGTCTTCCCAAAGCCTCCTCCGGGTTTATATTGTCCAAATCCGCAGCAAATTTGTTGTAATAAACTATTTTCCCCGAACTATCAACAATGTGAATGCCTTCTTCAATATTGTCCAATATGTCTTCAATATTTTCTTTAAATAAGGAATTCAACAAGCTTCCGCCTCCTTTCCCAAGTCATTTCAGCCTCTGTATCGGCTTATTGCTCTAACGCTTTTTCTCCCTCTGCCGATTATTCGGCACAAGGCTTGTTTTAAAAGCAGGTAATATTACCTGCTCTTTTGTTATCATTCCGGGTGTATGACCTTTATTGTCATTTCATTTGTAAAGGCTTCCCCTGAGTTCATGTCCAGCATGTACTTCAAGTATACACTACTTATCAGACTATTACAAATCTTTATATCAAACTTTTGTGTCAAAATAGACAACTCAAAAACTCCATATGCTGTTTTATATGTGTTTGTTGTCTCGCAGCCCGGCCTGAAAAGCATCTTGGAGCTTATTGCCCTGTTTTTCATAGTATCTGCCCTCAGTATAAAACTCCATGCTGTCTACGGTTCCCTGGCTGTCGGACTGGGAGGATGTGATATGCAGTTTTATTTGGGTTCCGTTGCTCATGATTATATCATTCCTTTTGGGTATTCCTGTTGGGTTGGGGCAATGGGCAATGGGTTCAAGTATGCCTTTGAAGCTTCGGACGTCCAATGGACGCCCCTACAACGTCTCACTGAAACCCACTCAGCAAAACTCCAAAGCCCAGCCCTGATTCTCGTATCTCGTATCTCGTATCTCGCATCTCGTATCTATAGCAATACCTTCTTTATTTCTTCATCTTCAGCCGGTTTTACATACATGTATTCATATTCAGTATCACTTTTCTTTTTGAATTTTATTCTTACACTGTCCTTGGATCTGTCTTTGCTGTATCTTGCTGCAACGGAACCGGCAAACACCATATCTTCCCGGGAAGGCTCCACAGCTGTTGGTGATACCAATACCGCAGTTCCACCGGTGCAATCCGCAGTATCAAATACTATATAGTCCTCCTTCAAAAGCTCCATAAAAAGGCTGTACTCCTTTTCATTTCTGGTACATACAACTTTTGCAGCCGGTGAAATCCTCAAATGCCTGCCAAGCTTCAACAGCTCTACATCAATAGGTTCCACTATTTCCTTGCCGTGGTTGTACAAATCCCTCAGGCGGTTGGCAAATTGCGGTTCAGTAAGCATGCACCCTCCTGCGGGGGAAGGATATTCTTTTATCCCCCACTGCAGAGCCAGCTCCATCTGCGGTTTCCTTGACTTGCCGCTTATACTCAGGAGACTTGTCCTATCCACAAGCCCTTCCATTTCCATTTGCGTAGGAGCAAGGTTCTGTGCGCAGAGCGGTCTCAGTATTTTATCTTCAAAGCCGGATTCCTTTTGTACTATACCCAGAGACTTCTTGTTTTGGGACATGGGCCTCTGATCAAGCACTTCTCCGGTAATCAGAAAATCTCCCTCAAGCTCTGCAAGCATATTCCCCGCATAATTCAGCATCATTGCATGGCAGTCTATACAGGGATTCATATTTTTACCGTACCCGTGCTTGGGGTTCTTTGTCATTTTCAGATGTTCTTCAGTGAAATCAACAACTATTAAAGGCATGTCTATCTGTGCAGCCATTTTTTCGGCATTTTTGGACCCGAAAAAAGCAGAAGCAAAGCAAATACCGGTTACTTCAATACCTTGCATTTGAATAAGCTTAGCAGCTAATATACTGTCAAGTCCCCCAGAAGTCAGGGCAAGAGCTTTAGTCATGTTATCAAATCCTTTCGGCTTTTCTGGTTCGGGGTTCGGGAGTACGGGTAACACGGATGACACGGATGTTACACGGAATTCCTATGGAATTACACGGTTATTTTTATTATTTTTATATCGCTATTTTAGTGAATATAGATGCTCTCTGCATTACCAAATACCGATTCATTCTTTTAAAGTATTATACCAGCCGTGTTTTTCCGTGGAAGATCCGTGTGTTCAGTGTTACCCGTTCCCGGAACCCCGCAACCTATTTTCTAACAAATTTCAGCTTGTAATCTTCAAATACCGTAGTAAGCATTCCTTCCTTGGTCATATGGGAGAGAAAGGCTGAGACAGTTGAAACAGTCAGGTAATATTGAGTTATATTTTGCCTGATACTGTATCTTTCAACCATATTTGCCACTATTTCTTCCCTGTCCAGAGCCCTGCTGCAAATATCAGCTATATAGCCAACAGCGTCTCTTAGAACCTCAATATTGGCATCCAGTGTATCTCCGGGCTCTGTCAGAGCCTCCCCGTGGCTTGGCACATAATAATCATAGCCCATATGCTTAAGGCTTTCAAGAGTGCTGACAGACTCGCCGATTCCTGTGAAATAGGGCAGCCCGTGCTTTTCCAATATATCCTTGGAAAAGAAGGAATCTCCGGCAAAAAGCACTTTATCTGCGGTTGCAATTCCAACCATCCCGGGAGTATGCCCGTACAATGGCACTACATCAATAACAACCCCGTTAATATTCAGCTCACCATTCTCCAGTATATAATCAACCTTTGTACCTTTCGCTTTCAGAAACTTAGTATCCAGTTCCTTTAAAGGATAGGCCGAGTAGAGATAAAATGGCTCCAGCTCAGGATACTCTATAATGCCTTTTTCAAATGGTGGAGCATATATTATACTGCCTGTCCTGCTTTTTATTATATCATTGCCTCCGCAATGATCGGCGTGGGAGTGGGTATTTATTATTGCTCCTACTCCCATACCGTTCTCCTGCATTGTTTTCAGCAGTCTTCTTCCTGAGTCATCATCCAAACCTGTGTCTACAACTATACTAAGAAATGGATTCTCAGTGTTCTTTATTATGCCGATTTTGGCCGCCCCATCCAAATAATAGGTATTGCCTTTTACATGAACAAGTTTGTAACCCATATAATCCTCCTTTGAGAACGGGTAACACGGAATACACGGATGTTACACGGAATTCCTATGGAATTGCACGGTTATCTATTATATAATATACAGCTACATTAGTGAATTTTGATACTTACTTCATTATCGATAATTATTTATGTTTTATAATATTTTTTCCAGCCGTGTATTCCGTGGATTTCCGTGTTTTTCCGCAGGAAAACCGTGTTACCCGTACCTCTGTCCGCTTCATTTCCTCGAATCTCGCATCTCGTATCTCGCATCTATTCATTGTGTCTTTCAATTGCCAGTTCTATCAGTCTGTCTATCAGCTTGCTGTAGCTTAGTCCTGCTGCGTCCCATAGTTTGGGATACATGCTTATCTTGGTGAAACCGGGAATGGTGTTGATTTCATTTATATATATATCACCCGTCTCTTTATCCATGAAAAAATCCACTCTTGCCATTCCACAGCAGTCAAGGGCCTTGTAAGCTTCAACAGCAGCTTCCCTCATCTCCTCGACTTTACTGCCGGGAAGCTCTGCCGGAATCACAAGTACTGATTTGCCGTCATCAAAATACTTTGCTTCATAATCATAAAACTCATGACTTGGAATTATCTCACCTATTCCTGAAGCAACCGGATCATTGTTCCCAAGTACAGAGCATTCGAATTCTCTGCAATTAATGCCTTCCTCTATTATGACCTTTCTATCGTATTTGCATGCCTCCCTCAAGCCTTTCTCAAGCTCCTCCCTGTTGTGTGCCTTGGTGATGCCGACACTGGAACCCATATTGACCGGCTTGATAAACACAGGATAGGTGAATTTGTCTTCCACCATACTGATAATCGGCTCTATATCTCTCTCAATATCCCTCTTCAGCACTACCGCGTACCCTCCGACATGAAGTCCGGCATCGCAGAACAACTGCTTTGAAAGCCCCTTATCCATCCCCAGAGCTGATGCCATTACGCCGCAGCCTACATAGGGGACATCAAGCATCTCAAAAAGTCCCTGTATAGTACCGTCTTCTCCATTAGGGCCATGCAGCACCGGGAATACAACTTCTATCCTGCTTTCGCCGTTCCCGCTGAACAAACCGGAAAACAGCAGATTAATTGTCTCATCCCTATCTGCTCCTACCGCTTCCTTTTCCCAGCTGCCATCTATTATTTTATCCGTTTCACCCTTGTATGCCATCCACTTACCTTGTTTTGTTATTCCTATCATATGTATATTATACTTATCTTTATCCATAGCCTTTATGACATTGGTTGCAGACATAAGGGACACTTCATGCTCTCCCGACTTCCCGCCGAATACCACAGCAACATTTAACTTCTCACTCATTCATTACCTCCTATATATTTCGCGAAAAACATTTTAAACGACTCACTAAATTTTACACATTCAGTTTACTATATTATTATTCTACTCTCCTGCAAAATATTAATCAAACAAAATAGATACTAGATACGAGATGCGAGAGTTTAGTAAAGCGTTGGAGCAGGATGTGGGGGGAATTAGAAAGCCGGAGGCAGACCATTAGTGGTTTGCCTCCGGTTTTTTACTTTTTATCTGCCGGCTATACTTTTTTCAGCTATTTCGATAGCTTTTTTGACGATATTACCACAATCTCTTGAGGATACTCCGCCCCAGCCTTCAGATCTGACTATGCTGTCTACACCGAGTTCTCTAGCTATTTCGTATTTAAGATTATCTGACATCAAACTTCTATTTCTACTCATAGCTAATCCTCCTTATACAGCACATCGAATCGCAGCTTTTTGCCCAGCATCATACACTGCGTTTTACTCCGCTGTACATATATATTTTCTGTGCATCCGACCGGTTTTATGCGAAGAAAAATAAAGCATTACTGTGTGAGTGTCCCATCTTCATCCTTTATTATTCTGAGTATATTCTCTTCCTCCCCTGTCTCTGCATTTATATATACAAAATAGTCAAACTTATTATATTTTCCTTTAAATTCATAGCATAGCTGCTCCTTATTGCCGGGCATTGGAATTATTGCCAGCTTGACCCTTTCCACCTTGAGCCTCTGGCTGATCTTCTTTCTCGCTTCTTCTTCAGTCAACTTGGGCTTTGGAATATCACGCTTGCTATGGGACATTAAATACGGATAGGCATCAAAGCCGACAATCTCCCCATTATCAAGGGCAACCTTGACCTTCAGCAGGTCGGGATATATAAGAACACCGTCTTTTGAGACTCCGATATAGGTTATTGTCGTCGTGTTATCATTCTTTAAAAAATATGTCTCGGTAAGCTCTCCAAAGCCCTGGTCCTTAAGGAACTTCTGTGCTTTATCACTGGCTTGCTTGTCTGTCAGCTTCTTCTCCGGTATCTCCCTGGGATCCAGCATCCAAAGCACATATCCTCCTTTTTTTGTTATATCTATATTGATTGATTTGCTCCTGTCATTATCCTTTGGAATAGCTTCCAAACCAAAGGTATGTATTTTGCCTTTGCCCGAGCTGGTTTCAACTATTTTGCCTATATTATCCTCTCCAAGGAATTTTTTCGCTTTTTCTTTTGCTTTTTCCAGGCTTATGTCCTCTCCCTCAAGGCCTTTCGGTTTCCCTTCCACGACATTGTCAGAAAAAGGTCCGTCATAAATCAGTGACGGATAGTCGCTGAACTGATCCTCCATATTGCCGAACTTGATTTCTACAGCATCTTTGGATGCTCTTCTTAGTGCAAGCCTGCCTTGTTTTCTGATTTCACCAAACTTTATTCTCCCTTCGGCTATGTCCGACTCCATATCATGGAGCTGTCCCAACAGCTCACCTGCATAGCCTCTGAGCTTTGAAATCTGCTCCATATCCTTATCGCTGGCATTCTTGTTCTGTGCATTTACTCTGGAAAGACTGTAGCTATAATCACTTACCTGGTTCAGATATTTTTCTGTCTTACTTAACGCAACATGTGTTATAGGCAGCTGACCCAGATTCTCTGCTGCGGAATAGGACTGCATCCAGGTCTGTGACATTAAGGCATTGCTTTGAATCGGTGATGCTGATATTTCAGCCTTTTCAAGAAGCAGCTTTATATTTTCAACGTTTGTCACAAGCTCTCTGAAGGATCTCTGATAGTTATTCTGCAAAAAAGTCTGGTACTGTTTCTTCTCGGTGTAGGTATTATATGCAAAAAAACCGGTGAGTATCAAAGCTGCAGCAAAAACCACCATTATCTTATGATACTGCTTTCTGTCCAGCTGCATTTTAAATAGTTTCATGGTATCCCTCCTATATGTTTCGCACTATACCTTTAAAAGCAGTTCCAAAATGTGCGAAACGTTTTCCTTTATTTTGCCCATTCGTGCAGCGGGAGCTGCATCGCTGACAGGCAATGCTTTGCCTGGAAGGGGCCTATTTGCAGAAATAGTGCTTTCCTATCACCTTGATGATAGGTCTCGAC
The DNA here is from genome assembly GCA_001515955.1 of Clostridia bacterium BRH_c25. Next base: position 10,424 of record LOES01000097.1, read on the forward strand.
CAAATCCATTTGTTTGTTGTTTTTGCAGGGTTATAGTAATATATAGCTCCTCCTGAAGGGTCCCAGCCGTTCAATGCGTCTCTTGCAGCTTTTAAAGCGGTGTCTCCCGGAGGCTGGAACATTTGACCGTCGGATACTGCCGTAAAGGCACCCGGTTGGAATATGACACCTGCGATGGTATTTGGAAATCTCGAATCATCCACTCTGTTCAGGATAACTGCAGCAACAGCTACCTGCCCGATATACGATTCACCTCTGGCTTCTCCGTGAATACACTGGGCAAGAGTGTAAGTCTCATTGCTTCTTGATGTGCTTTTTCTGGCTGCTGTTGCAACTCCGGTCCTCATTCCAAGGGCTTTTGCCGTAGCATTGCCCACTATTCCGTCTGCTTTAAGCCCGTGCTTCCTCTGAAAGGCCTTTACCGCAATTGCCGTTCTCCAGCCATATATCCCATCTACCGCCCCTTTATAAAAGCCCCAGTTTTTTAATTTTGTCTGTACTGTTCTAACTTCAGAACCTCTGGAGCCCCATTTTAACAGTATAGCTCCGGCATCATAGCTGATTTGTGAAGTTACATAATTGCTGTATATCCAGCCACCAAAACCGGCATATATGAATACTATAACTATAAAGGGAATCAACCTCTTGAATTTCTTATTGAACACTAAAAACACCTCCTGTTCTTATTTTTTGTAACAAGAGGTGTTTTATTCATTAGTTATATGGAATGATTTTTCAATATCGTTTATTGGCGATTTTTGCGAGCCTTAAATTCACACTTTTTGCCAGTTCAAGTATTTTGAACCTGAGCTTTACAGGTATCTCCTCTTTTGTTCTGGAGGAAACAAGCAGCCTGTATTCCTCAGTTGTCAGTGTTGTTTCAAGCTCCTTCATGGTTTTTTCCGGCACTACTCCATGGGCAACATCTATGAAGCATAAAGGGGGAAACATGACACACCACCAATTTTTGCCTTCTCCTTTGCCAATCACTATGTTCAAGGCTTGATAGGTACCTGCCGGAAGTGTAAGGTTTCCGTATGACTTAGTGGGGAACTCCGTCCTTGCAAAGGCTGCTGTGACATCATACAGTCTGCCTTCCTCTTCTATAGTCTCTCTTGCAATGGCCTCTATTTCTCCGAGACTTCCCTCAATAATGCCCTTTACTTCCGCAATATCCTTAAGCCCTTCGAATCTTGTGCTCATATTGCTTATTACCTTATCCCTCACTTGAAGCTTAAGCTGCTGGTCCAGCGGTGAGTCACTGTTGGCAACTACATGGAGCCTTATTATTTTGTCCGGCACATCAGCCAGTTCCTTGTCGGTGTTTATGTAAATATTCATAAGAGTGCCGAAAATAAAGAAAAATGCCAGCAGAAAAAATCCGATTTTATATTTCATATGATAAACCCTCCAAATGAATTTAGTCTCTAGTCTCTAGTCGTTAATCTCTAGAGTTGAGCTGGACTTCGGGGTGCGGGCGAACACTGTTCACCCCTACGGCGGAACGCATATAATGCGTTCCCTACATGCATCCCGCACCATAGAAATTTCTTCAGTGCCCTTCCTTAATCTAGCGACTAAAGACTAGCGACTAGTGACTGTCCTTTTATCTTTTATCCTTGCCATGTTTTGAAGGATTTATACAGTTTAGAGCCGTTTCCTATTTGATTAGTCCTACTCTTCTTATGTGGACATCTGCAGTTACGTTGATGATGATATTGTCGGTAAAGTATTTCTCGTAATCCTTTTCTATGGTTTTGAAAAGCTTCGGATGATACTTGCTTAAATATTCCTTTACTCCAATAAGGTCCACACGGAATTCCTCCTGAAACTTTTTTACAAGTCTCTCACTTTCGCCCTCTATCCTTTTTTCCACTTCCTTGTCAAGTTCTTTTAGAAGAGCATCGTCAAGCACTCTTCTTTCCAGCGTATACTCTCCAATACTGCCTTCAGTCTCCATATTGTAGTTCAGATATATCTTCTCGTCCTCAATTTTGGAAAGCTTGATATCCCTTCTAAAGGTAAAATGTCTGAAAGCTACCGATATATCCTTATTCTCTATGGATATATTTCCCCCCCGGGCTTTGCCTGTCAGCCAATTATATACCGAAACCTCCTGATCACCAAGATACCCGATTAGCTTATAATCCTTGATCACTCCTGCACCGTTCAGCTTTACCTCCTCCTTCTCAGGTAAGAGCTTCGGTATAACCAGACTGCCCTTTTGGTCAGCCAGCATTATCAGCATATCAGCGAGGCTGAGCTTCATGACCTTTGAAGTATAGTCACTGTTTTCAGTTATCCCTGTAATGTATGGTATAAGCAGTTTGTCAAACATAGGCTCCACTTGGAACACATCCTCTGCGTAGCCCGGTACTATGTATGCGAACATGCTGTTATGCAGTTCTTCATATCTGGAAATACCATCTATTACTCCTTTTAAAAGCTTCTCATCCTTCATTATATCCTCACCGAAAAAGATGGCTCTTGTATGCCCGTAAAACTGTTTCTGGGAAAACCGCTCCATAAGCTGAAATAATGACATTATGACCGTATTGTTCACTGTCTTGTACGTTTTGAAGGCTGGCCCCGGCCCTTCCTTTACCTGGTCCACCACGGGAGATACAAAGGAAAGTGTGTATCTGTCCTCAGGTGTCTTCTTCTCCTCTTCCTTTGTCTTGTCAACCCCTATGCCCAATACAAAAAGCCTGTCTTCTATCTCGATTTGATCCCAGCACCCGGCAAGCAGCAGCACGCAAAACAGCAGCAGTGCAATTACCCTCAGTCTATTAATCCCTCTCATCTATCTCACCCCCAGCTTTCTCAATTTGGCTATAAGAAGCAATACAACCGGTACGATATATAGGAAAACAGTAATGGTATACGGAAAAATTACACTCCCCCATTCGTAAAGCTCAGCAAGACTGTCCGGCTGCAGAGCAAAATAATAGATAAGTATTGCCAAGGGCAGTATATATTGCTTTTGCTCTTTTGTGCCCACAACCTTGGATATGGAATAGCCTGCAATGTAATAGGCAGATACAATGGTGGTGAAGACTGTCAGCATCCAAAGAGACAATATTACCCCGTCAAGACGTTCAATAAACAATCCTGGCAGGCTTATTGCCCTGAAGTAGCTTACCAGAGGCCACAAGAACTGTGTTGTAGCGTTTTGTCCAAAAGCTGCTATGCAAAAAACTGTAATAACAACCAGGAACAGGGTTATGAAAAGAACGGCAAACATGGCCGGTCTTAACGCCTTTTTGGGATTCTTCATAAAACCCATATAGAAAAGTGCCAGTTCTATACCACCGAAGCTGAAAAGCAGTCCGGGAACAGCCGTCAGAATTTTGTCCGGAGGTGTCTGCAGCGTCGGAAGCAAATTGCTAAAATCCATAATAGAAAATCCAAACATCAGTACTATAAAAAAGGGTATGAATAAAATAGGGAATAGCAGTTCATTTACCCTTGCTATACACTCAACTCCGCCCCTTACAATATATGTGCAAACCAAAATAAGACTCAGTATTATTACCTCCGTTGGTGTCCTAAACAGCAGGAACATCTTGACTACTTCCGTAAAAGCCCTTGCAATATAAGCTATTACAAGCAGAAGATAAATGGCAAACAAGCAGGTCAACGCTTTACCCGGGAAAGTCCCTATTATAGTCTGACTATACTCAGCAAAGGTTTTGCCGGGGAATCTTGAATTCAGCCTTACAATTATAAATACAGCCAATATATTCAGCAGCCCTGCAATAGCAACTATGAGCCAGCCGTCTGTACCTGCGGCGGCAGCAGCATCTGAGGCTATTGAGAATACACCTACTGAGATTACTGACATTATAATAATCATTGCAATCTGGTAAGGTGAAATATTATCATTATTTCTTATCATTCTTATTCCCCTCCTGCTCCACCTGGTTTATCAAGTGCCTGTTATTTTTAAGCCTTATTGTATTCCTTGCAAGAGTAAGGGGTCTTTTACCCATGAGGAAGAGGGGTACTCTGATAATTGTATCCTTGAAGTCACTTCCCACAAAGGAATCATACGGAGACAAGTAAGGTATCCCGAAGCTCTTCAGCTTTACCAGGTGGCTCACTATCAGAAGCACCCCAAGCATTATTCCATAGAGGCCCAATACTCCGGCAAGGAACATAAGTGAAAACCTGAGCATTCTGAACCCTACAGAAAGGCTGTAGTTTGGAATTGAAAAGGAGGATATGGCTGTTATCGCCACAATAATTACCATAATAGGGCTTACTATTCCTGCTTCCACAGCTGCCTGCCCTATTACAATACCGCCTACTATACCGATGGCGCTGCCTATCGGCACAGGCAGTCTCAATCCCGCTTCCCTCAGAAGCTCGAAGGTCACTTCCAGCAGAAAGGCTTCAATAAGTGCCGGAAATGGAATACCTTGCCGCGCTGCCGCTATTGATATTACCAGCTTCGCCGGCAGTATGCCCGGATGAAAGGAAGTCACAGCTATATATAGGGCAGGAAGCACTAATGAAAGAATACTGGCGGTATATCTTATGACTCTAAGTATTGATGCAACATACCACCGGTCATAGTAATCCTCGGGAGATTGAAAGAGGCTGTTCAAGGTCGTAGGCACTATAAGGGCAAAGGGTGAATTGTCAACAAGTATTGCCACTCTTCCCTCATACAGTGCTGCTGCTACTTCATCAGGCCTTTCAGTTACATTTATCTGTGGAAAGGGCGACAGGTAATTATCCTCAATAAGCTGTTCAATGTAACCGCTCTCTATTATTGCATCAATTTCTATAGTCTTGATCCTCCGCTTCACTTCCTCCACCAGCTCAGGGCTTACTATGTCTTCAATGTACATGACTCCGACATCCGTGAAGCTTCTCTTGCCGACTCTCAGCTGCTTCAGCTTAAGCTTGTGGTCTCTTATTCTTCTTCTTACCAGTGCGGTATTTACCCTGAAGGTTTCTGTAAAACCGTCTCTCGGCCCTCTTATCAGCGACTCGGTGTTGGGCTCGGACACTCCGCGCATAGGCCAGCCCTTGGCCCCTATTATGATGCATTTTTCTGTAGTATCTATGAAAAGTACTGCATCTCCAATGAGTATGGCCAAAATCGCATCTTCAAGATTGTCATTATCTGCAAGCTCAGAAGCAGGCAGCCCACCGTACCTTACAAGCTTGTACAGCTCTTCACCCGGTTCCGGCGCATTGGGAGGCACTTCCCTGGCATGAACCATCAAGGCGTTCAGTACCGCCTCGTTCAGCATATCCCTACTGCTCATTCCATCTGTATATACAAGCAGGAACTTAAGGTTCTGCTCTTCTCCCACCCTAAACTCCTTATAAACAATATCATCACAATCCTTCAAACGGTCTTTAAGCCTTTTTGTATTCTCCTCTATGCACTTGGAATTGATTAACTTCCCCATTTCGTTCTCTTTCTTGTCTTTGCTTCCTCTCTTGTTTGAAAAAAAACCCATCAGAATGCCTCCTAGATGTTTCGCACTAAACATTTTCATTGATTAGTCCAGTCGATGAAGCACAGCTTCATTGCTGACAGGCAATACCTTGCCTGGAAGGGACCTCATATAGCTGACTACAATCTTGTAACTAGTAAAAGAGCAAAGGGCAGCAGTATGCAGACCAGCCCGACCCCAAAAGATACATCCGCATCCTTTTTAAATTTCATTTTTTTGAAATATCTGTAGTCCGTCAAAATTACAAACATGCCAATTGCTATCATTGTTATGAATACTGTAACATCCAGAAAACTCCTGATGTTATCTCTGATAATGCTGAACATTTCATCTCCACCTTTTCCTAATGAGTTATTTTTTACAAAACACGGTTTATATATACATATCAGGTTTCGAGGTTTCGGAGGTAGGGGCGCCCATCGGGCGTCCGGAAAGCTTCGAAGGCCTAGCTTAATTCTCGAGTCTCGTATCTCGCATCTCGTATCTTGTGACAATAGAAAAACCTGCCAGCTTTTTTGCTAACAGGTTTTTCTATTGTCACATATATTTTTCCATAAATTCCAGATCGCTCAGTCTGTCTACATCGTTGCCTATCTCCGGGTAGGGTGATACAATGGCTGCTCCCCTTATCCCCAGGAGAGACTCACATTTCCTTTGAATTGCATTGATAGTCAGAATCCCCAGAGCAAGCCTCAGCAAAAAACCAAAGCCCAGAACTCTGGCCATCTTTGTAGGGCTTTTCCTGTACTCCAGCATCTGTTCAACAAAATCCTTGCACTTATCCACAACCTTCGGGTTGAAATAAAACACATTGCCTCCGGTAAACTGACCCTCCCAAAGCCGTGCATAGGTTCTTCTGACCCCGGGATATTTCCGGTCGTTGACCTTCCTGTCTACAATGGAATAGCACAAGTCAACATCCTTCTGCCTGCATCTTGCTATGAAGTCCTCGATTGCTTCCTTTGTAATCATGGGAATGTCAGAGGTCACAATAAGAAGCTCCCTTTCTTCAGGAAAATAATCCAAAGCCAGCAGAACATTTGATACTATTGAGTCCGTCCCTTCGATAATGTTGTCCACAATGTCCCCAATTACCGCTTCCAGCTTATCCTTGGGACCTACAACTGCAATTCTGCCGATACAACTGGTTTTTCTAAGGGTTTCCACTACGTATTCTATCATGTGTTTATCCTTGATCTTATAAAAGGCTTTATTTATCTTTTCTTCACCGTTGCTATTGCTGTTATCCTTTTTTTCTCCAGCAAGGACTATAACATCCACTTGGCTCAATCCTTCCTATTTGCGGGTGAACACTGTTCCCCCCTACATTACGGAACGACAAGGGCAACCTTCTCAAAATTCGTTATTGCCCTCTGATGAATTTTCGACCATTTTCATCATATACTTCTCTGCATTTTCAATATGCTTTTTTGCTATTTCTGCAGCCATATCCATGTCTCTTCCGGAAATGGCCTCAGCTATTTCAAAGTGTTCCTTTGCCAATTCCTTTGACTTGTTTGATTTGTTTATATACATTATTCTGAACCGTTGTACCTGCTCCCTCAGATTATTGGTTATCTGCAGCAGCTTCTCGTTTCTTGTGGCCTTGAATATCCTGTCGTGAAACTCAATATCCATTTGCACAATCTCGTCAAAATCATCTGCTTCTATTGCTTGACTAAAATGCAGGGCGGTTAACTTAAGCTCCTCAATCTCGACCTCAGTCATCCGCAAAGCTGCAAGCCCCGAAGCCAGCCCCTCCAGAGCGGCTCTGATTTCCAGCACATCAGTTATATCCTTAATGGAAAGGTCCGCAACATATGCACCCTTTCTGGGCAGCATTATCACCAAGCCTTCCAGCTCAAGCTTCCTTATAGCTTCCCTGATGGGGGTTCTGCTGACTCCCAGCTTCTCTGCAAGCTGCACTTCCATAAGCCTTTCCCCTGGTTTCAATACTCCTGAGATGATAGCTCCCCTGACTGACTCAAACACTACTTCCCTTAAAGGCTTATAGTTGTCCAACTTCAATTCAAGAAAATCCTTTTCCATTATTATCGCCCCCTATTAGCATTCTAATACAAAATCCGTTTAAAAATCCCAGGTTTGATTGATAGTCTTAACTACGAATACTTCACTAACCATATCTTTTATATGATCATATGCATTATATGCAGATGCCGTATCCTTGAAAATTCCAAACACCGTCGGGCCGCTGCCGCTCATCATACTGCCCAGAGCACCGTATTCTACAAGCTTTTCCTTCAATTCCTCTATCTGTGGACACTTTTCTATTGTCACTGTTTCCAGCACATTGCACATGTTCCCCGCAATACCCTCCAGATTTCTTTCATCAATACACCTTATCATATTCTTGATATCCGGTCTCTCCTTAATATTCTCAAGGTTCAGACCTTCGTATACCTCTTTTGTGGATATGCTCACAGCCGGCTTTGCAAGCAATATGAGACAGTCAGGAATACCGGCAAGAGGAGTGAGCTTTTCACCCAGACCTTCTGCCAGAGCAGCACCACCCTGAATGCAGAAGGGCACATCAGAACCAAGCTTTTTTCCTGCTTCCAGAATTTCATTTTTGGACAAGCGCAAATTCCACGCTTTATTCAGCAGCTTCAATGTCAGCGCTGCATCTGCACTTCCTCCTGCAAGGCCTGCTGCAACAGGTATTGTTTTATCAATGTTTATCAGTACGCCTTCCTTGACACTATATTTCATTTTTAAGTATTCAGCTGCTTTATATACTATATTTTCTTTATCTGTTGGTATTCTATCAGTGTTGGAAGTAACTCTTATTTCGCCCTTTAATGCCCTGACCGTAATTGTGTCATATAATGCAACCGACTGCATTATCATTGATACATCATGATATCCATCCGGCCTTTTCCGCAGAACATCAATGGCAAGATTTATCTTGGCAGCTGCCCTGCCTGTCTGTGTGTTCAACGTCATCACGCTCCATTATCGTGGCAATGGGCGATGGGCGATAGGCAATGGGTTCCGGCCGGTACTTCGAAGACCGACTTTATCCTATTGCCCCGTGCCTATTGCCTAATACATACATATTTCCCCATTCTTATTATAATACAAATCACTTGATTTTAGTATATTTTTAAAAACAAAAGCAGGATTTACTTCCTGCTTTAAGTACATTCCCCTGATTATATATTGGCACTCTGACCTACGCGTATATTTTTCAGTATCATTATCTGCATCCCGTTTGCTATTTTGCTGGGGTTCTCAATGTCATTCAGTTTCACCAGGGCATCCACCGTGGTATTGTACCTCTTCGCAATGCTCCACAATGTATCTCCCTTATGCGCCATGTATATGGTCACTGCCGGTATCCTGCCGTAGTCTATGCTCACACCTTCCACTGCTTCTATCTTTTCCACCAGCTTTTTCTCAGTATGCTTCACAGCTTCAGCATAAACCCCAAGCACAGCCCTGATCTCTATTACCTCACTGTTTATCTGGCTGAAGCTTACACTGTCGGCACTGCATTTCACAGTACACGGCATACCCAGTCTTACACCGGATATATCCATGGAGTGTCTGAATGGAATCTGCTCTGTCATGCTGCACATGGGCTCTGCAGTATATGAAGTCATATAGACTGCCGTGCATTCCATCATTCCCTCCAGCATCACCCTGTCATCCAGCAGCTTTACTTCGTTTACAATGGGCATCACATTCACATAGCATACCTTTTCTATTTCAGGATCCCCATGCTTTATTCCAACGGTTTCTTTGACTACAATATTTGAGCGGCCTTTGCCGACAAACTCATTGAGGGAAAACATGTTCTTTTCAATATCCACTACATTGGTCGGACTGTATGCATCTACCACGATGTCCTGCTCAGTGTCTTTATACACTCTGGCTCCCATGCTAAGTACCATATTGGCATTCAGCACCCGCCTCTCACCATTAACATCCTCCGAAACCTCCAGGTAGCATTCCTGGAGAGCACTGTCTGTTGCGCACTCCATATTTCTTTCTGCCGCAGGGATCTCTATGTATTGAGTAAATGGCATCTCAAACTCTTGATACTGCAATTGATTATCTTCAACTTCAGTCTTATACAGTACATTTACTCCCAGCATTCCATTCACTTCAACCTTGCCGTCAATAGCTTTTTCATCCTTTACCACTACCTTGTAATCCGCTCTTAAAACCTTGTCTATTGCAGGTAAATCAGCAGCTAAATTAAGCTCCTCACTGAACTCATACCGATCTTTATTATAGCCTATTACATGTTTGAAGCTGCCGGACTCACGTAGTACCTGAATATCAGACAGGCCTCTGACATCTGCAGCCAGCTCCAGATCAAACAAATCTTCAACCCTGCAGAACAGGTCCATAATAACCTTTACACTGAGTTTTCTTGAATTGATCATATAGCAATCAACATGTTGAATCACCGTATTGACGCTTTCCTTCATCTTGGGCCTGACACCTTCTATTTCAATTCCCTGCGAAAAGTTCGCAGCTACATCCATGTTGCAGAGCGGCTTCCCTTCATCATCTGCTGTATATAATATGCTTATAAGTACCTGTCCATTTACAACGACCTTATCGTTCAACACTTCGCAGTCCTTCAACTGTACAGTTGCGCTGGGAGCTAGTATCTTGTATAAATCCGGGTTTATGTCCGGCACATTTATATCTTCTTCTACTACTGTGCTGAATACGTTTTCGCCTATTATTCTGGAAACTTTAAGTGGGTTTTTTATTAACTCTAGTGGCATTAGTTCTCCTCCTCCTACTATAGTTTTTCTATTAATTTATATGAGACGAGAAGGAATTTATGACTAGAAATTTATTTTGGGTATTCCTGTTGGGCGAGATACGGGTAACACAGAACACACGGATATTTCCACGGAACACACGGCTGGGGAAATAAAAAGCTGCAAAGCTACTTCAGTAGCATACTTGACTCACGAAAACTTGTGCCTGTGAGCTTCAACCTGACAAATACTCTTTGGTATTCCTTAAGGGTATCAGATCCTTCACTTTGTTCAGGATGACATGGGCATAAGTATAAAAAAGGCATGTACATCTTGACATTCCTGTCAGATATACATGCCGTAATTTTTAACTACTCTTACTCGTTCATCAGTCCTGTTACTTCAAACAACTTGAATGCCATGCTTATTATTATTGAAACTACAGTGGCCAGGGCCATGCCTGCCAGTGTTACCGTCCCAATCTGCACATGGGCACCGCTTAAGCCTATTATGAGAACCACTGCTGTAAGCACCAGATTCCTGGGCTTGCTGTAGTCCACCTTTTGATCCACCAGCATTCTTATACCTGAAGCAGCTATAACCCCGAAGAGCAGTAAGGATACGCCGCCCATTACCGGATCAGGTATGGTTTTTATCGCTGCCGCAAACTTCCCTACAAAGGCTATTATTATAGAAATCGCTGCAGCTCCCCCGATTACCCAGACACTATATACCCTGGTAATTGCAAGAACACCCATATTTTCGCCATAGGTTGTAGTCGGTACCGAGCCTACCAAACCCGAAATCGCTGTTGACAGTCCGTCACCGGCCATGGTGCGGTGCAGTCCCGGATCTTTTATCAAATCTTTTTCAACAATGTTGCCTGTAACTATAAGGTGTCCGATATGTTCTGCTACAACAACAAAGGTAGCCGGTAATATTGTGAGTATTGCAGACATGTTCCAGACGGGAGCGGAAAATGTAGGCAGTGCAAACCATGCGGCTTCCTTTATGACATTAAAATCAACTATACCTGCAAATAACGCTATTATGTATCCGGCGACAACGCCCATAAGTATCGGAATTATTGCCAGGAAGCCTTTGAATACTACTGAGCCTATTACAACAATTGCAAGAGTTGAAATAGATACTATCAGATATTTGGGGTCCAGGGGCTTACCCCCTTCAGATATCAAGCCTGCCATATTTGCAGCAGTAGGCGCAAGCTCCAGGCCTATTATTGCAACTATTGCCCCCATTGCAGCGGGAGGGAATACTACATCAATCCATTCAAAGCCTGCATACTTGATCAGCATTCCTATTAGCATCAATAATAGTCCGGATATAACAAATCCAGCTTGAGCGGCCTGAAAACCCTGGGATGCCATAACTACAAATGCGGGTGACAGGTATGCAAAGCTGGAACCGAGGAAGGATGGTACTTTTCCCTTTGTAAGAAAGATAAAAAGTAATGTTCCTATACCATTCATCAATAAAACAGTTGCCGGATTGATCTTAAAAAGTATTGGAACCAATACAGATGCTCCGAACATTGCGAAGAGGTGCTGGAGACTTAGCGGAATGCTTTCAATCAATGGCAGCTTTTCGTGGATTTGTACAACTCGTTTAGCCATATAACTTCCCCCTTTTAAAATTAATATATTATAATATATTATGTATTGAACGCACTTAGGGTATTCCATAGGGTATAGTGCGAATTCAATGAAATCAAGGTAACATTTACGCGAAATTTGAATTATTAATGCAAAATGTTTTCCGCGAAATGCATAGTCCGTTAAGCAAATTTCTACAGGCTTCTACAAGCACTCTTTGTCTATGATATACGAAAGTAAGTCAATTATCAATAACTTTTTTATCAATCCGTTATAATTTTTTCTAATAGAATTATAAGGGACAAATATAAAAATCTGTGGAAAGTTACTTCCACAGATTCAATGGCAAACAACCGACATCAAGTTATATCTGTTGCAAATTATTGCTAAACACATAGCTACAAGTACTTATTATAAATTTTTTCTAATGTACCATCCTCCGAGATCTCTTTGAAGCCCTCGTTGAACATTTCTACCAAATACTTTGAGCTCCTGGCTTTAGTAAAAGCCATTCTCCTCCCCAGATCCCTGTCTAATATTGAGAATTCCTGAGCAGAAACTTTACCTTTCAAATTGTATTTTTCAATAGAATCTTCCAGTACAGTATCATTAATTATTATAGCATCTATCTGATTCTTCAACAGCTTTGTGAACAATATATCTTCATTAACACTGATATCCTTTTTGATTCTATTATTATCCATCAGTATTTTTGTGTAAGTATAGCCCTTCACTATTCCTATAGTATATTTCTCCAAATCTTCATGAGTATCTATCTTAACATCTGAAGCCGAACTTGTGAGAAAAATATCTCTGTTTGCTTCCCTATATGTTTCCGAAAAGTCCATAAATTCTTCTCTCTGCTTGTTCTTAATCAGTGTTGGAATTATGTCTGCATGTCCTCTCCTGATAAGCCTCAGAGCACTTGCAAAGGTAACGTTCCTGAACCTGATTTCATAGCCCTTCCTGCCGTATATCTCCCTTAGTATATCTGCATCAACACCTGTAAATGTATCTTCCTTACTGTCATATATTGTATAAGGATAGAAATCTTCTGTACTCAATACTATTATCTTGAGAGTTGCTTTGTCTTCCTCTTCAACAAGCTTCCTATACAATGCGCTTGAGTTATCTTCCAGCTCTTCAACAATGCTTTGCAATGTAACTACCGACTTTGTTTCATCCTCTATGGAAGAGCTTACCTCGGTTACCAATCCGGTATTCTGTTCAGCAATTTCAGCCAGATTCTTAACTTTATTGCTTATAACTTCATACTCTCCTACCAGCTTCCTGTCATTATCGGTAAGCAGCTTCAATCCGTTGAGGATTTCAGATATGTTGCTTTCTATGTTATTCATGTCTGATATAGTGTCCCGCAGACTGTCGAATTGTTTTCTAATATTTCCCGCGCTTTCATTCATACTTGCACCGGCATTGCTGATATCTGAAATCATAGTTTCTATGACCTTTACTACATCTTCAACCACCTTGCCCGATTCCTCAGCTAGCTTTCTAACCTCAGAGGCCACTACTATAAAGCCTTTTCCATGCTCCCCGGCCCTTGCAGCTTCAATGGATGCGTTAAGGGACAGCAGGTTCGTCTGGGAGGCAATATGACTTATCCCGTCTACCATCCTTTCTATATTATGCGAGTCGCTCTTGATTTTCATTATTGATTTTTCAATATCATATAGCTTGTTTAACAAGCTTTCGAATTCATTGACTACATCAATGATATGCTTCTTCTTTTCTATGATCTTGCTGTATGAGGATTGGGACACATTCTCCGTGTTTTTGCAGTGGGATAAATTTTGGCTTGCCTTATCGTAGATGTTATCCATATAACCATTTATTACATTTACATTGTTCGACTGTTCACAGGCACTCTCTGATATATTGTCTGACCCTGCGGATATTTCAGCCATAGCCACATTAAACTTCTCTATATTGTAAAGAAGCTTGGGGTAGCTGTTTAAAGTACTGCTTAACTCCTTCATCAGGTATGCGCTGTTATTCTCGTTCTGTTTGATGTAATCATCCATGAAACACAGTATGTCACCCTTTGATTTGATTTCCCATCCTGTTGATGCAATTTTCTTATTCAATTTAAATATTAACTCTTTATCCTTCTTATATACTGCAAGATAATAGTAAACCGCTGTCAGCACCAGCAAAATACTTGATGTCAAGTAGTAGTACATTCTGTTTACCCTCCCTAATTCATTTCTTCCCCAAATCTATAATGCTTATAGAATCAAATACAGTATAGGCAGATAGAACGCTGTGAATAGGCTAAACAAGCCGCACAAGAAGATTACATCGGATAGATGCGATTTGCAATATCTTCGTTATATCAGTTTCTTTATAATGTTCTCCATGTTTTTATAAGCTATCTTCTCTATGTCCTGAGTATTATACCCCTTCTTTTTCAGCAATTTGATCAGCTTGGGTATCTTGGAAGCATCTTCAATGTCGCTGGAGGCTGTTGTCTCTCCCTCCTGAAAGCTGACTGTCGTATTGCCGTTCAGAAAATCACAAAAGTCAAAGCCAAAGCCTATATGATCTATACCAACCATATCCGCAATATAATCTATATGCAAAACCAGCTTTTCAAGGCTTGGGCTCTCTTTATCAACAAAATCAGGCCACGCATTTATACCTATCACTCCGCCTCTTTGGGCAATGGCCTTTATTTGGTCATCCTTCAGATTTCTTGGGACGCTGCATAGCTTGTATACATTTGAATGAGAAGCTATAAAAGGCTTTTCTGTGTGCTCGCATATATCCCAGAAGGTTTTTTCGTTTGCATGGGATACATCTACTATCATACCGAGAGCTTCCATCATTTTCACGACCTTTATACCCTGTTCCGTAATTCCCCTGTCTGTATTCTTACTTGATATACCTGTTGCAAACTCATTCTCTTCGTTCCATGTAAGTGATGCATGCCTGATTCCCAATTTATGAAGCATTATCATCAAGCTTGCATTTCCACCTAACCCGCTTAAGCCTTCCATCCCCAGCACGATTGGTATTCTTCCGGAGCTTTGTATTTCATCCATGTCACATGCTTTGTATACTATACCTGCGAACTCCTTCATATCCTCAATTTCCTCAAAGGTTGCTCCCAGAACATCAAGTACTCTGCGTGCCGGATTATCTGTATGCGGGGGATCTACCCACACAACAAGTATAAGACCTTTGACATTACCTTTCCTTAGCCTGTCCACATGGTACTTTCTAAAAATATCGGTCTCCCCACCCAATCTTCTAATTGTAACGTCAGTTAGTATATCTGAATGACTATCTAGTATTTTCATAACTTCTACCTCCATGTGGTAAACGGATGGGAAACCCATCCGTTTATCATATTACATCCCGAAAAGCTTTCCAACCATGTTTCCTGTGAATAGACCCAGATAGCCACCTACTACATAACCCCATACCCCTACAAGCATTGCAGGCAGTACAAGGTCCGTCCACCCTTTCGCTATAGCCATTGCCGCTGCAGTTGTAGGTCCGCCTATATTCGCATTGGATGCTACACATAGCTCTTCAACGTTAAACTTTAATACTTTGCCTACTCCAAAGGTTACCAGCATGTTTATGATAACCGTAACAGCACAGAATACAAAAAGAAGAGGACTGTTCATTATTATCATTTTCAGGTCTGCGGGAGCGCCTATAACGACAAAGAATATATAGATCATGAAGGTTCCTATTTCCTGCGCTCCCCTTATTTCTCCCAGTAGCTTGGGGAAGGCTGTTGCAAGAATAACAGTCAAGGTTGTAATAATCAAATACTTCTGTCCGAGAACTGCTTTTATTATGCCGGGAGCACTGCTGCCGCCAACCCAGCCGGCGAACTTGGTAGCAACGGTAACTATTACAAATGTAGCTCCTAAAGCCATTGCTATATCAAGCAGAGATATTTCCTTCCTGCCCCAGTAGCTTGCTGCCTTATTGCTGCTTTCACCGTCTGCAGCAACTGCCGATTGTGATTCTACCATATCCTCATAGGGATGTCCGAAATGCTTTTTGAAGAAACCTAATGCCGGTATCATCATAAGAACCATGAAATAAAATGCCATGTTAAGATTATCTGCTACGATAAGGGCATTGACAGTATTCTGGGAAGCTTTAAATGCATCCGCCATAGCAACGAAGTTTATTCCCCCGCCAATATAGCTGCCGGTCATCATTCCCGTGGCTTTACCCACTTCAGGAACCATATTGCCGAGAAGTAAGGCTGCAATAAAAGCACCAAGCACAGTCCCTACAGCAGAGATGTTAAATGCCAGAAAGGTTCTGCCACTTTCCTTCCATATTCTCCTCAGGTCTGCCTTGAACAGCAGCAGCGGTACCGCCAGTGGAACTATATAGCCCCACACTGCATCATATACCGGTGCATCTGTAGGAATGATCTTGAGGTTGGCAAGCACAAGGGCTCCCAATAATCCTATAATTGCGCCGCTAATCTTTGATGCCCAGGTAAATTTCTGCTCAAGATAAATGCTTATTGCTGCCCAAGCAATCAGTATTGTCCATAAGGCCCAAGTATCCTCCGGTTTGAAGAATGTC
>LOES01000098.1 GCA_001515955.1 Clostridia bacterium BRH_c25
AGAGGGAACTTTCTGCCACAAACCTTGCACTGTGTCAGGTGGCGGTAAATCTGAGATTTCTAAATCCATTAGCAATTCCATCATTTATGGTACGTATTATGTGAATGACTTGGCCAAAGACCTGGATAATGTGGAAGCCATTCTCAACTATGATTATAGACGCCGTTGGAAAGACTACCCGGATAGAACGCGTCCCTCAAGAGTGATATTGTCCATTGACCGTACCCTAGGGTCGGTAATCAAACTCCTAACGCCGTCAACAGCCTATACCGACGAATTTAACGCCTACATTGAAGCGATCCCAAATCATGTAAAGGCGTTGGTTTTCATGGTTAAAAGGTTTTATCGGCAGTCTTGGGGGAGCGATTGGCGAAAACACTTTAGCGTTGATCTAATAAATGGAAAGCCTGGAAATGAACTTAAATTTGACAATCGAAAAATCAGACCGAGTTATTTACGCGTAGGTTTTAGGGATGAACAAGCATGGAGAATCTTTAAATTGCGCATGGACTTTATGCCCAGTGAGAAGATTCAAATGGAAGATGACATTACAGCATCTGTCATGGTTCCTCACAATCAGTTGCCATATATAAATCCCGAATACACCAATGGAAGCTTTAAGTTCACTACCAACTGCGAATACCGGTTCTTTCAACGGCCGGACGATGCGATTCACAAGGGTTATGACAAACAGGCTGAAAAAGATCTGTCCAGTAACAATCTTTTCGCCACCAACTATCAACCTCTCACAAAAGCAGATGTTGAAGAAATTAAAAACGATGTCATGGGGTATATTGCCTATACAGACCCTGTCAAAGCGCATATTGAGGCCTTTTTAAAAAGCGATGATGCATACTGTGTGGTGTCTTCGGAACCTAGGATTGTGAATGGCGTCCCAAGTAAAAATCCAAGATACCTGGAGCATCGTTCAGACTTTATAGATCCCCTGAAGATATATCTTTCAGAGGTTGGTGTGCATTTTTCAAGGAAAATCCCCTTGGATCAACCTATCCTTATGCCTGTAAACGCCATATTGCCTGGCCGTAGGAACAACCCACCGGGGGAAGAAAAAGGCAAGAAAATTTTACCCTTAAGCGTCTACAACCCTATTCACTATCAAGAGCTGCCGGAGCTTTTTATGGACTATATCAGCAGTTTAACCGGTAAATCGCCCTCCACAACTGGTGCGGGCTCCGAAGGTGCGCTCACAAAAGCCCCTTTTAATATGCTCCTGCCAATTTACGATCTAAACAATGCACTTTTGTCCTATGTGCTGGGAGATTACGCTGCCTTTACAACCCCTGCCGGACACATAGGCTCAAATACAAAAATAGATCATGATATCTCTATTCTGGTGCCGGAAATTTGGTCCAGGCTTAAAGAATCAGAGCGCAACCCAGTCAGATTAATTCAGGAAGGTTCATTTGAAAAGCTTGAAGACTTCGACTATCAAGGGGTACACGTTCCAGCCAGCCGGCTGGGCTATCGCATGACCGATGTGTTTTGCTACAAATATCTTGGGAAAATTTTTGATGAGCCGCAAACTGTTTTTAGCGAAGAGATTTTAAAGCCCGAAAAACAGAGCATGGAAGCCTTTGTTGACGGTGTGCTAAACATCGCAAGAGGCCACAAAAAAGCCGCCTTGAACTATTTCCAGGATGGCAGTATAGAAGAGGCAATTCCGCCTATAAAAGCATTGTTATTCATAATGGCCTATGGAGATTATCAAGGTCACACCCTTGAATCTGATGCTGTACGTGATCTCTTTAAAAAAGAAACCATTATTTCCAGCGACTGGTATGCCGTAAGACTCAAGAACAAGCAACGCATTGACATAAATCTCATTCAGAAAAAAATTGACAATCTTGAGGCCTTTATCAAAAATCCGGTCAATGTATCGGTAATCAAAGAATTTCACTATGACTCAAGACTGGAAGCAGCGAAAGAAACCCTTAGGTATTATGAGTCAGATGCATATTTAGAGGAGCTTAACGGCACCCTCGGTACAGCAGCAATCGCATTGAGGTAAGTACACTGAAATGATTTAGCCCTTCTGATAATATTAATTTAGAAAATATTATCAGAAGGGTTTTCCTATGGTTGAGTGTGGACGTGGCACTTTTTTATAAATGCATATTGACACCTACAGGTTACAGTTGTAAACTATGCATAAGGTTACATGTGTAACTTGAGAGGAGGAATGCATATGAACGCATTGGTTTCAAAAATAACAGAGTCTGAAGTTGAAGTTATGCGTGTATTATGGGAAGCAAACCATGAACTTCCCATTGCGGATATCAGAAAGGCACTTGAAAAGACGAGTAAATGGGAAACCTCAACAATCAAAACCTTGCTTCGCAGACTTTGCGAAAAGGGTGTGGTTTTAGCGACTAAAAAGGAAGTATTTTATTATATGCCTTTGGTCAGTGAGGCAGAATACAACGATTATATTATCCAAAGCTTGATTGACCGCTTATACTCCGGCAGTGCCAAAGACCTTGTAGCCTCTCTTTTGGGAAGTAAGAAGCTTAATGATTCAGACATAAGAGAATTGCGTAATCTATTTAAGGTAGGTGATAATGATGAATGAAACTATTAAGCTAATACTATCACTATCCTTATCAGCCAGCATTCTTGCAGTATCATTATTTGCCATTAAGCCGCTGATAAAGAACAAGTTATCAAAGTCGATTCAATACTGCATTTGGATCGTAGTACTCCTAAGATTGGTACTGCCGTTTACTTTTGAAGCAAGTATTATGAATGAATTGTTTTATGGTAATCAAACGCCATCGGCGACAGTTTCCCCAACTATAATTCAACCAATGGGTGGCAGGGACGATAACATTTCCGATACATCAATCTCAGCAAGCAATAAAGAAAGCACATCCAGCGGTGTATATAACGGTGATACCGGTCACGGCAGATTTTTTCAGGATTTATATAACCGGTATTCTTTATACCTTTGGATGCTTGGCGCAATATTTGCACTTATCGTTAACGCAGGTGGATATGTTCGGTTTTTAAAGCACCTTAAACAAGCAAATAAGGCGGCTGCTGATGAGGAAAGCAAAATGTTGGATGTGTTGTTGAATGGGTACAATAATGTGAGGCTTGTACGTAATCAATTTGTGACCACTCCAATGTTGATTGGAATCTGAATTGATGCTGACAACTGCTGGGAAGTCGCACTCAGATCACACATTATCCGGTTTGCAGAAGACGGTTGACAGTTGAACTGCTGTGTATTATTATTTGTAAAGAAAAGAATAAATAAAAACTGTATTGAACGCACTTAGGGTATTAAATCGGGTATAGTGCGAATTCAATGAAAATCAAGGTAACATTTATACGAAATTTGAACTTAAGCCTGTGAGATAATGTATAGGAGAACGAAGATGAATAATATTGGATTTAACAATGACAAATACCTTCAGCTGCAATCACAAAAAATACTTGAGCGGATAGAATTTTTCGGTGGAAAGCTGTACCTGGAGTTTGGCGGAAAGCTATTTGATGATTACCATGCTTCCCGTGTACTTCCTGGTTTTAAACCTGACAGTAAGGTAAAAATGCTTCTGGAGCTTAAGGACCAGGTGGAAATCGTCATTACAATTTCAGCTGATGATATTGAAAGAAGCAAGCGCCGTGGGGATTTCGGAATTACATATGATCAGGAAATGATGCGGTTGATTGATGCTTTTCGTGAAATCGGGCTATATGTGGGAAGCGTTGTTATTACGCGTTACCGCTCGCAGTTTTCAACTGATTTATTTCAAAAACGCCTTGATGATCTCGGCATAAAGGTTTACAGGCATTATCCCATCCCTGATTATCCTTCCAATATACCGCTTATTGTAAGTAAGGACGGATATGGTAATAATGATTACATTGAAACGACTCGATCCCTTGTTGTAGTTACTGCTCCCGGACCGGGAAGCGGTAAAATGGCAACATGCCTCTCGCAGCTTTATCACGAGCACGAACGAGGTATACAGGCGGGATATGCAAAGTTTGAGACCTTTCCCATATGGAATCTGCCTTTAAAGCATCCTGTCAATATCGCGTATGAGGCAGCTACCACAGATCTGAATGATGTGAACATGATTGATCCCTTTCATCTTGACGCCTATGGCATTACAACTGTTAACTATAACAGGGATATTGAGATTTTTCCCGTTTTAAACGCTATATTTGATAAGATAGCAGGTAAATCGCCCTATCAAAGTCCGACTGATATGGGTGTAAATATGGCTGGATTTTGTATTACAGACAATGAGGCTGTGTGCAAAGCATCTGAGCAAGAGGTTATACGCAGATACTATAATACCAGATGTGCGCAGCGGCAAGGTAATGCAGATAAAGTGGAAGTATACAGAGTGGAACTTTTAATGAATAAATTGGGTATATCACCAAAATGCCGCCCTGTTGTGGATGCGGCATTAGAGCGTGCTGAAGCTACCGAGGGTCCTGCTGTAGCCCTTCAATTGAACGATGGGCGTATTGTAACAGGGAAAACTACTTCTTTACTCGGCGCTTCTGCTGCATTATTATTGAACGCATTGAAGGAACTGGGCGGTATCAGCCATAATATGCACTTGATTTCACCTATTGTAATTGAACCTATCCAGGCTTTGAAATTAAAGCATATGGGCAATCGTAACCCACGGCTGCACACCGACGAGATACTGATAGCACTGTCCATTTGTGCTACAACTAATCCTACGGCAGCTCTGGCAATACAGCAGCTTTCAGGTCTGTGCGGATGTGAGGCACACTCCACAGTCATCCTGTCACATGTTGACGAAAATGTATTCCAGAAGCTTGGCATCAACTTAACCTGTGAGCCTCAATATCAGTCGAAGAAACTTTATCATAAATAAAACAGGTAGTCTTATTGTGAACCACATCGTCATAAAAAACGATGTGGTTCACTTCTTCGGGATAATTAGCTTCGGGCATTTTACCATGCTGGGGGATGGCCGGGCTCTGCTGCTTGGAGAGCAGATTACACCTTTGCATGAACGGCTCGACATTCAGCTCAAGGGTTCGGGCAGAACGCCATATTCCCGTCATGGTGATGGCCGGGCGGCACTTGGACCGATGCTGCGTGAATACATCATCAGCGAAGCAATGCATGGGCTTGGTATTGCTACCACCCGCAGCCTGGCGGTGGTGACAACGGGTGAGCCGGTGTTCCGTGAAGATGAGCAGCCCGGTGCAATTCTGACCCGCGTGGCTGCCAGCCATCTGCGTGTCGGTACTTTTCAATATGTTTCAAAATGGGGTACGGTTGAAGATCTCCGAACCCTGGCTGATTATACATTACAAAGGCATTTTCCAGGCTCTGACGATGTTGAGAACCGCTATCTTTTCCTGCTTCAGGAAGTGATCAAACGACAGGCCGTGCTGATTGCCAAATGGCAGCTAATCGGCTTCATTCATGGGGTGATGAACACCGACAACATGGCCCTTAGTGGAGAAACCATTGATTATGGCCCTTGCGCCTTCATGGATACTTATGACTCTGCAACGGTATTCAGCTCCATTGACATACGCGGACGCTATGCCTACGGCAATCAGCCCAATATTGCTGCGTGGAACCTTACGAGATTTGCAGAAACCCTATTGCCGCTGCTGCACGTCAAAGAGGAGCGGGCTGTCGGACTGGCACAGGATGCAATTTCGGATTTCACTGAGTTGTACCATTATAATTGGCTTGCGGGAATGAGAGCAAAACTGGGAATATTTGACGAAGAGCAGCAGGATGAATCCCTTGTTGAAGACCTCCTCAGTATGATGCAGAAGTATCATGGGGACTATACCAATACCTTCCGGGCATTAACCTTTGACAAATGGTCGGATACGGTCCTGTACGGCACTACAGAATTTGCAGAATGGTACGAGTTGTGGCAGGCGAGGTTAGGCAGACAGCAGGAACCGAAAGCCTCATCCCATCAGTTGATGCGCAACAGCAATCCGGCACTGATCCCCCGGAACCACCGGGTAGAAGCCGCATTGGAAGCCGCACTGAAACAAGGAGACTACAGCGTGATGGAGCGGCTTCTTGATGTTCTTTCAAGTCCATATGCACACTCCACCGAACAGGCTGATTACTCCACACCGCCTGCGCCATCAACATGTCCTTATCGGACTTTTTGCGGTACATGATTGGAAGAGGAAATATGATAAAGCAGCTAGCGGTTTAGGTAGAAATACATAAATCCGGCTATCTGCTTTATTCTGCTATGGCTGAACAAGTGCACCAAGGCTGTGTTATTCACACTGAAATATGTGGGTGTGATATAATAAGTTGGTTAGTATATGTATTGGGGAAAGGATATTTTGCAAAAGGTATAGGAGAGAATAATGATCAAAATAACTGACTTGATAATACCGCTTACATATGATTTAAAAGTTCTGGAGGACATGATTGCAAAAAGACTTTGCATCGAGCACAGCCGCATAGAGCGTATCGATATTGCAAAACGCTCGGTAAATGCGCTCAATAAGCAGGATATTCATTTTAATATGACTGTTATTATATGTATTTCAGGAGATGAAAATGAAGTCATTTCACAGAACAGGGATAAGTGCATTTCCAGGGAAATAGAGTCATTTTACATTATGCCGGATAAAAAAGAGTTAAAAGCGCGCCCCATAGTTGTGGGGTGCGGTCCGGCAGGGATGTTTGCAGCACTGATTCTGGCACAAGCAGGGGTAAGGCCCATTCTGCTGGAGCGAGGCCTTGATGTGGATAGCCGCAGGCAAAGCGTTTTGAAATTTTGGAGGACGGGAGCTCTTGACATCAACAATAATGTTCAGTTTGGGGAGGGAGGAGCAGGTGCCTTTTCCGATGGCAAGCTAAAAACCGGGAAAAAGGATTCCCGCAAAATGAAGGTGCTTAGAGAACTGGTAGAGGCTGGTGCACCACCTGAAATTGTCTATTCAAGCAAACCGCATATTGGCACTGATCGTTTGAATGGGACGGTTAAAGGAATTAGAAGAAAAATAATAGGCTTGGGTGGAGAGGTGCGTTTTGATACAACCGCTACAGAGATACTGCACAAGGACGGAGAGGTAACAGGAGTAGGCTTTGTAGAAAAGGGGAAGTATACCGAGCTTTATACGGACAATCTGGTTCTGGCCATAGGGCACAGCGCAAGAGATACCTTTGAGAGGCTGCTGATCAGCGGCGTTTATATAGAACAGAAGCCTTTTGCGGTAGGAATACGTATTGAACATCCCCAGAAGATGATCGACAGAATTCAATACGGAGATTTCGCTGGGCACCCGGCTCTTGGGGCGGCTGATTACAGGATGGTAGTGCATTTGAAAAATGGGAGGGGAGTATATACTTTCTGCATGTGCCCAGGGGGAACGGTAGTTGCGGCGACATCTGAGGAAAATGCTCTGGTAACAAACGGAATGAGTGAATTCGTGCGGGATGGCAGGAATGCCAACAGTGCACTTTTGGTGACCCTTGATAAAAAAGATCTTGGGAGCGACTATCCACTTGCCGGTGTCATGTTTCAACGCAGAATAGAGGCAGCGGCATTTGCAGCCGGCAGGGGAGGCTATAAAGCGCCAGTGCAAAGGCTGGAAGATTTCCTCCATAAGCGCAGCACAATAGCATTTGGGGATGTATTGCCTACCTACCTGCCAGGAACCGAGTTCAACCGGGTGGATGCTTATTTGCCGGACTATATCACAGATTCACTGCGGCAAGGTATCTCAGAGATGGGTATTTGGATGCCGGGCTTTGCCTATCCGGATGCGCTGCTGACGGGGGCTGAAACCCGCAGCTCCTCCCCTGTGCGCATTACAAGGGGAGAAAGCTTTGAGGCTATTGGCATAAAAGGCCTTTATCCCTGCGGAGAGGGAGCGGGATACGCGGGAGGTATCATTTCTGCTGCGGTGGATGGGGTGCTTTGTGCCGAGAAGATACTGAACAAAAAAACTGAATTTACTTAGTATTCCAAGGAAGTCCGGTTGGGATTACCCATATAGAGACTGTAGTTAAGCTTGAAAACGATACAAATACAGACGCAGTAAAACTATATGAAAAACTAGGGTACAAAGAATTTAAACGAGTAAAACAGAAACACAGCAAAATAAGCGGTATTAATTACCTCGTATATATGGAGTATGGAGCAGCGAAACAATGAACCACCCGCTATGCCGCTGCTTACGTTGTTCTGGCTGCTTTGCCTTTCTGCTATACTGACGGGGGTCGGATTGTTTGGATTTAGAAATAGGGATGTTCTGACAAATTACTACGGAGAACAATAGAGGAAGCATCTTAATAAGAGGAGTGAAAAAATGAGCAAGGTGTTAATTGTTGTCGACATGCAGAATGATTTTATCGATGGAGCATTAGGGACAAAGGAAGCTGAAGCAATTGTCCGGAGGGTAATAGCTAAAATCAGAAAACATAGCGGTACTGTTGTTTACACAAGAGACACACACCAGGAAGGTTACCTTGCAACGCAGGAAGGCCATAATTTGCCAGTAGTCCACTGCATTGAAGGGACCTATGGGTGGGAACTTCAAAAGGACATTAAGCAGCTTGCGGAGGATAATCACAGTGTGGTATATAATAAGAATACCTTTGGTTCCAGCAAGCTGGTAGAATACTTGCTGGAGCTGTCTGTGAGGGAAGGTATTGAAGAAATCGAATTGATAGGCCTGTGCACTGATATTTGTGTTATCTCCAATACTCTGACCATCAAAACGTTTCTGCCTGAAGTCACAATCAGGGTCGATGCTTCCTGCTGTGCGGGAGTAACCCCGGAGAGCCATAAAAATGCTCTGGATGCTATGAAAGTGTGTCAAATAGATATTCAAAACCTGCATCACAGATAAATATAGACAAAGTATCTGCAGAGATGGGAGAGCAGACTGAGCTTAAGGACATAAAAATAAGCATAAGTATAGCAGAGCCGTCAGCGGATACAGTGAGGATAGTTGAAGATACAGCAAATAAAAACAGCTATCAGATTAAAGACAGCAGCGAAACAAAAAGCTAGGCAAAGAGATCAGCAGCAGTATGTATAAAGTATGGAATAGTAGTAGGCAACGGTGATGAAATAAAACCGGAAGACAACATCACAAGAGCTGAGGTAGCGGTTATAGTCAGAAGGTTATTGCAGAAAGCCGGGCTCATTTAAAGCATATTGGCAAGAGAGAACCCCAAAGGAAAAATCTGGAGGGGTTCTTTTCCTGTGCAGCAGTGCAATATGAAAATTAGCCTGCGAGGGCGCAGGCTAATTTGGAGGGTTAGTGAAAAATTAGTATGAACTATTCTTTAAAAATAATATATCAGTAAATTATGTAGATTTTATGGAGAAAAAGTAATTTTTAGAATTGTTAAATAGCTAATAGCAAAATTGATGCAGGCTATTTTTTTAGTCAAACTTCATAATATCTACATAAATATTCTTTATAGTAGTATAAAACAAGGGAGGTTTTGTTATGGATAATAGAAATTTTGAGCAAAAGGACAACCACGAGGAGTATAAAGAGAATAAAAATACAGGACATATGAAGCATGGATTATTGATGATGTTGGGCTGTTTAGTACCAATCCTGGTAATAGTTGGACTCCCTTTGCTGGGTATAAATGCAGGAAGACTCGGTAGCCTGGTATTCCTGTTATGTCCTCTGCTGCATATAGGTATGATGATATTTATGATGAAATCCGGAGGCGGAAAATCCTGCCATGAAAGCAGTAAACCCGCACAAAGCAGTCAAGAGTAGGGAGGCGATACTATGGGATGCTGCGGAGGCGGAAGGTTCAATCTTTGTCATATAATTCTTATAGCCGGTATCGTCTTGTTAATAGCAAAGGCTATTTTATAAAGCAGTCTTAAGTATGACACAATACATTAATGGAGGAAATATGAAGGAATTAACTTTAAAAAAGCTGGAGATTCTTAAAGATATTATCAAAGATACAGGTAGAGCGGTGGTTGCATTTTCTGGAGGAGTAGACAGCACATTTTTGTTGAAGGTTACTTCGGAAGTACTTGGAGATAATGTGATTGCTGTAACAGCTAATTCAGAAACCTATCCTAAAAGAGAACTGGAAGAGGCAAAACTTTTTGCCAAGATTCACGGAATAAGACATGTTATAATTGAAACTCTTGAACTGGAAATAGCAGGGTTTGCAGATAATCCGCCGGATAGATGCTTTTACTGCAAGCATGAATTATTTTCCAAGCTAACAGATATAGCAAAGGATAATGATATAAAGTATGTTTTTGATGGATCAAACTACGATGACAGGAATGACCATAGGCCGGGTATGCGTGCGGCCAAGCAGCTTGGGGTGGTCAGCCCGTTGAAGGAAGCGGAAATGACAAAGGAAAATATACGTGAATTGTCCAAAAAGTTTGGGTTAAGCACTTGGAACAAGCCTTCCTTTGCATGTCTGTCGTCAAGGTTCCCATACGGCACAAAAATCACACCCGATAAGCTTGCTGTGATCGGCGAGGCAGAAGACTTCATCAGAGATCTGGGCTTTCAGGAGCTAAGGGTCCGACATCATGATACAATAGCAAGAATTGAAGTAGGCAGAGCCGACTTGGAGCGTATTGCAGCTTTTGCCGATCAAATAACAGCTAAGCTTAGGTCTCTTGGGTTTTTATATGTGACGTTAGAACTGTCCGGGTACAAAACCGGTAGTATGAATTATACACTGTCAGAGAATGAAAAAAGAGTAGAGAACACACAATGAAAATTTAACGACTAAATCCAATGGGGCTGTTGCACAACTAACAAATAGTTAGCTGTGTACCAGCTCCCTTTTTTATACCCAAAAACGGAAAATGCAAGTCCCGAAGAACTCGCAAATCCGGTATAATTGAGTTATGCAAAAAAACAAATTACACAATAAAGATTATACAGAACTTGGTGGATATTATCAATTGGTACTTCCACTGAATTTCGAAATGTTAATACCTGAGAATGACTCAGTACGACTGCTAAGCCACATATTGGAGGGCAAGGCATACTCTTCTAACGGAAGAAAACCTGCAGTCGAACCTAAAATCCTCTACAAAGTGTTAACTTATGCTTACATGAACAACATCTATTCCAGTCGAAAAATTGAAACTGCATGCAGAAGAGACATCAACTTCATGTGGTTGCTTCAGGGACGTCTGGCTCCGGATCACTCTACCATTGCGAGGTTTAGGAAAGACTTTCTTATCTGGAGGAAATACGACAGAAAGAGCAAATTGATTTTGTTCATGGAATTGGGAAACGGAAGTCAAAGCTGCAGAAGCAGATAGAAACCCTAAGTGAATTCATAATGCGTCAGGAAAAGTACGATCTCCATAATCAACTGTTTGAAGGAAGAAACAGCTATTCAAAAACCGATCCTGATGCAACCTTCATGCATATGAAAGACGACCATATGCGTAACGCTCAGTTGAAACCCGCCTACAATGTGCAGATCGGAGTTGAGAGCGAGTATGTAGTAGGTGTTGGAGTCTATCAGGACAGGGCAGATATCGCAACGCTCATTCCTCTCTTAAAGGATATGGAATCCAAGCTTTTGAGACGGTACAAGAATGTGATAGCGGATTCCGGTTATGAAAGCGAGGAGAACTATCTTTTTCTAGAAGAGAACAACCAGAAGTGTTACATAAAGCCTCAGACCTACGAAGCCTGGAAGAAAAAGAGCTTTAAGAACGACATTAGCAAACGTGAGAATATGTTTTATGACCCGGAAAAGGATGAGTACACCTGCCATAATGGGAAACAGCTCAAACCAGTGGGGATTACCCACCGCAAATCGGCTACAGGTTACCGAAGTGAAATTACGGTATATGAGAGTGAAGATTGCAGTAGCTGCCCCTACAAAGCAAAATGCACAAAAACGCAGGAGAATCGGAGGATGCAGGTCTCAAAGACCTTTGTAGAAAAACGCGAAAGGTCCTATGAGAACATAATGACCGAGGAAGGAATCCTTCTGAGGATTAACCGGTCCATACAGGTTGAAGGTGCTTTTGGGGTATTTAAAAGTTTCTTAATAGGGATAATGTTCAACAAGGGAAATAATAACGAGCTTGTAGATGCAGCCAACAGGGCATTGGAGGAAATGAGAGGGAGAAGTTATTGAAGAAAATACACCGGAAAGCCTGCTTTTTTCATATCTCCATAAGACTTCCATAATTATTTGTTATATTGGAATAAATTATAGGGAGGATTAGAAAAATGGTTAAAAAAGCAAAAGTCGTTGCATTAAACGGAAATATATCCAAATACTAATAAAGAAAGTAGGGATTGATTTGAATAGCCATATGATTAAACTTAAGCAGACAAATATGCTGTGCAATAAATGTGTTCTGCATGTTCTTCAGGTTTTAACAAAGATAGAAGAGATTCAGGAGCTGGAAGTTGATTTGAATAAAAAGCTGGTAAAAATAGTAATTAAGGATAAAACGATTGCTAAAGAATCGCTTGTGACAATGGTAAATAATGCGATTGAGGGTATCAGATCACAAAAAGGGATTGGCGTATATTAGGTGCATTTACAGCATTTATGGTGGCTTTATTCAGCGAAATGTTCGGATTTCCTCTTACAATTTATTTTTTAACATCGATTTTAGGAAACAAGTACCCAGTACTTAATCCGTTTACACATTTCAGGTGCCGACTTTTATTCCTAGGGTAGTAACAGCAAACAAGTTGAGGTAAAGATCTTTATAGATAATTATGCTTACGGTGAAGCTGTTATAGTACGTTTAAGGGATATGCAGGATAACATAATATGGAGCAGCGGCACACCAGATACAATGCACGGCATGATGGAGGGCAATGATGGTAATGAGGATAGTCTTGCCTTCAGGAGCTACCCTATAAGTTATAAAGGCAGTAAAGTCGCGGCGATTGATGTAGGAAGACCTGAGAGTATTATATCATCTCTTGAAGATAAGCAATTCTTACGCACAATTCAGAAAAGGGCTATATTATGCTATAATTGTAGGAGAATAGTGATATTTTACATATACTGTGTTTGTAAATGGAGGTTTCTATATGAGGCTAAAGCTTGAAAACTATACAGCAGTAGGACAGGCTATACTTGCCGCAGCATTATTTGGAATGAGTGCTCCCTTTTCAAAGCTGCTCCTTACAAAAATTTCGCCACTGTTGCTATCGGCACTCCTTTATCTTGGAGCAGGTGCCGGGATGCTGGTTATTGACAGCTTGCGGAGAGTATCGCAAGCTGAACGTGTGGAAGCGAGGCTTACGAAAAAGGAGCTGCCTTTTGTTATGCTGATGATAATATTGGATGTTGCAGCTCCAATCTCTCTGATGGTAGGACTTACAATGACTAGCTCGGCAAACGCTTCTCTATTGAATAACTTTGAAATAGTGGCGACTTCTGTAATTGCCCTTGCTATTTTCAGGGAGGCCATAGGCAAAAATTTGTGGACGGCTATTATTTTGATTACTGTATCAAGTATAATACTCACAATTAGAGATATCGGCAGTTTCTCCTTTTCTATAGGCTCAGTATTTGTTTTGCTTGCCTGTACTTTTTGGGGGCTGGAGAATAACTGCACACGAAAGCTGTCACTGAAGGATCCGGTACAAATAGTAATAATAAAGGGGTTTGGATCAGGTATGTGCGCTCTCGGTATTGCTGTTCTGGCAAAAGAAGTATCTGCGGATACCGTCTATATTTTGCTGGCACTAGTACTTGGCTTATTTGCTTATGGAATGAGCATATTGCTTTATGTAACAGCGCAAAGACATTTAGGGGCCGCCAGAACAAGTACATATTATGCTGTTGCGCCATTTATAGGGGTGGGAATATCCTATATTGTTTTTTATGAACCTGTGACCATACAATTTGTAATAGCATCAGCGGTGATGCTTATGGGAACATACTTCGCAGTAGTAGAAAAGCATGAGCATCAGCATTATCACAAATCCTTAGAGCATGAGCACAGGCATAAACACTCGGATGGGCATCACAACCATACTCATCAAGGGCAGGTTGATAGTGATCATAGTCATTTACATATACATGATGAAATTGTACATATTCACGAACACAAGCCGGATATACACCATAATCATCAGCACTAAAAAGATAGACTGCTTTTCATTTTATTGCCCCAATCAGCCAGTGCTTTAAGAGCAGGAATAAGATTTTCTCCATTATCAGTCAGTGAATACTCAACCCGCGGTGGTACTTCCATAAATTGTTTGCGGTCTATAATTCCATTGGATTCCAATTCCTTTAGTGACTGAGTTAACACCATGTTGGTAATCCCATCAATATTCCTTTTCAATTCATTATATCGCATGGTTCCGTTTTTGTTTAATGCCCAAATTATAGGCAATCTCCACTTTCCACCGATAAGGTTTAAAGCAAATGTTAATGGACAGTTGTCAAATCTGCTTTTATATAATTCCTGATCATTCATAATATCACTCCAATACTCAGTTTTTACTTTCTTAAACAGAAAATACTGCATACTTGTTATAATAATTGTAACTGATATAATCATATCAAAGCTGATTGATCAATCAAACCTGTTTTTTCATTTTTATTGAAAGGAAGATTAACATGAGCATCTATTATGAAGTTATTTCCGAAGACAATATTATTTGCATTAAGGATTTGTGTAATGCTTTAATGGCTTATCAAAAGTCTGTTGCACATATCCATCCTGAGTTTTTTGATGACATGAGCTTTGAAACCAGAATGCCTCCGGCAATTAAAAGCGCTAAAGCCAACTATATTGTGGCAGCTAAAGATGATGATGAAATTGTTGGATATGCTTATAGCACTATTGCTTCAAAGAATATATATTCCGGCGGCTTTGCTACTTTACACTGTGACTCCTTCTTTGACTTTGATTCTGTAAAAAATGATGACGTAGGCTGTCTTTCTCAGTTTTTTATAAAAGATGGTTACCGTAATATCGGCATTGGCAGCGTTTTATTTGAAAAGTCTATGGAGTGGTTAAGTTCATTTAAAGCAATAAGCGATCTGTTCATCTTTGTGTCAAATGGGAACGATAATGCGTTAAATTTCTATCTGAGTAAAGGTTTCAAAACAAGTCACCAAATACTCGATGGTTTTATTATAGTGTTAAGGAACACTTAAGCCTTATTTGGCTTTCGAATCTCCATAATATCTCCACATACAACATATATAATTAATAAAAAACGAAGGGTGGAACTATTATGGGCAATAAAAGGAAGCAAAACACAAAAGTCAAAAACAACAAAAGCAAAAATCTAATATTTGTGATAATTGTTGTAATCCTAGCATCCTTTGCAGTATATTCAGCCGTGAGCAGCAACCAGAAGCAGCAAGCATCTTCAGCAGATTCGTCCAGGCTGCCGGTGACGGAAGAAGGCAATAATAACGCAGAAGTACCAAAGGATGAGGATCTTAAAATATTAAAGAGTGAGATTAGTGACAAAGCTAAGTTTTATCCCTATAAAGCCGGTGATACCTACATGGAAGTGTTGGCTGTGAAAGCAACCGATGGAAGTATTCGTACAGCATTAAACACATGTCAGATTTGTTACAACTCCGGACAAGGCTATTATAAGCAGCAAGACAACACCCTTGTATGTCAGAATTGTGGAAATGTATTCGGTGTAGATGATGTTGAAGTAATAAGAGGCGGATGCAATCCTGTTCCGGTTCTTCAGGAAAATAAAACAGATGATGGCGAATATGTTGTAGTAAAGGAAGAGTTCCTTGAAGAAAGCAAAGACCTTTTTGCAGATTGGAAAAGGTAACAGTGAAGTCTTGGAAGCATGATAAAGAGTATCATTCATAGATGAATGGTGCTTTTTTCATTTTTTTTGCTGCATCGTATCTATTGATATTCAGCAGGCTTGCTGCTGCCAACACAGCAGGAAATATGGTAAAATGTAGATTAAAGGTGAATAGTATGAATGGAATAAGCAGACAATTAGGTAAATACTTTATTGGTATAAAAACGCTTGCCATTGCAAAGGCATAGGTTGAAGCCCATAATGGCAGGGTAAGCAACAAAAGTAATTATTCAGCTTATAAATCTTCATAAAATCTTCACAAGTCATGATTATACTGAGGCTATATAGGGTAGGGGGGTAAAGTAAAAACCGTGGAAGGAGATAATACAATGAAATCAGAAAGCTATAGAATAAATGGTATGACATGTGCAGCTTGTGCCAAAGCCGTAGAAAGAGCTGTCAAGAAGCTGGACGGATCAGTCGATGCGGCTGTGAATATTGCAACAGACAAGCTTGCTGTTACTTACGATGAAGCAAAACTAAAATCCGGTGACATTACGGAGGCTATTGCAAAAGCAGGCTATGAAGCTTTGAAAGAGATGAACACAAAAGAGGTTAGTATACCGATTGAGGGTATGACTTGTGCAGCTTGTGCTAAGTCAATAGAAAAAGCAGTGGGCAGGCTTTCCGGAGTGGAGGCCGTGTCGGTAAACTTTGCAACAGAAAAAGCAAATATCAAATATAATCCGACTGATTTGAGGCTGTCGGAAATTAAACAGGCTATTGCAAAAGCCGGCTATAAGGCCCTTGAGATAGAAAACAAGGACAAAGTAGACGAAGATAAGCTGCGCAAGGAAAGAGAAATACGGGTTTTGTGGACAAAGTTTATTGTTTCAACAGTCTTTGCTGTTCCGCTCCTGTATATTGCGATGGGTGCCATGCTGGGATGGCCGCTGCCGAAAGCTTTAAATCCAATGGATTACCCGCTTTTCTACGCATATGTGCAGATAGCACTTACCATACCGATAGTTATAGCCGGATATCGCTTTTATACCGTAGGATTTAAAGCAATATTAAACAGAAGCCCAAATATGGATTCACTGATAGCGATGGGTACTTCAGCTGCAGTACTTTACAGCTTGTACTCAACTTATCAGATAAGCCTGGGACATTTTATGAGTGTGGAAAACCTGTACTTTGAAACAGCAGGTGTCATCATAGCATTGATTTTATTAGGGAAGTCGCTGGAGGCAGTATCAAAGGGCAGAACCTCAGAGGCCATTAAAAAACTTATGGGCCTGGCGCCAAAAACAGCCATTATACTGCAGGATGACAAAGAAATTGAAATACCGATTGAAGAAGTTGAAGTAGGAGATATTATAATCGTAAAACCGGGCTCTAAAATTCCTGTAGACGGTGAAGTGGTAGAAGGACATACGGCAATTGACGAATCCATGCTGACAGGTGAGAGTATTCCTGTTGAGAAAGAGCAGGGAGATAAGGTATTTGCTGCCAGCATCAACAAGACTGGATCCGTTAGATTCAAGGCGACCAAGGTAGGAAGTGATACGGCCCTGGCTCAAATAATAAAGCTGGTGGAAGATGCACAGGGATCAAAGGCACCTATTGCACAAATGGCAGATATCG
The DNA here is from genome assembly GCA_001515955.1 of Clostridia bacterium BRH_c25. The sequence goes on from LOES01000098.1 coordinate 17,404, forward strand.
TTTCCGGATATTTTGTACCAGTAGTGTTTGTAATAGCAGTATTATCAGCATTAGCATGGTATTTTGCCGGTGGAGAAACACTGGTATTCGCTTTAACGATTTTTATCGCGGTATTGGTTATAGCCTGCCCCTGCGCATTGGGCCTTGCTACACCGACAGCCATAATGGTCGGAACCGGAAAGGGTGCCGAGTACGGGGTTTTGATCAAGGGTGGGGAAGCTCTTGAAACGACACACAAGATCAGAACAATAGTATTTGATAAAACCGGAACAATAACTGAAGGCAGACCAGAGGTTACGGACATAACTACTACAAAGATTATAGAACAGAACAAGCTTCTTCAGATTGCAGCATCTGCTGAAAAAGGATCCGAGCACCCTCTTGGAGAGGCAATAGTACGGGGGGCGGAGAAAGAGAATCTGGAAATCCTTAAGGTTGAGAAATTCAATGCAATACCAGGTCACGGTATTGAGGTTGAGATTGAGGGCAAGAATATATTGCTCGGGAATAGAAAGCTTATGGTGGAAAAAAATATCAGTCTTTCTGAGCTTGAGGCAGAATCAGACAGGTTGGCATCAGAGGGAAAGACACCAATGTATGCGGCAATTGACAATCAGCTTGCAGGTATTATAGCAGTTGCCGACATTGTAAAGGAGAGCAGTGCAAAAGCAATAAAGAAGCTGCATGATATGGGCATAGAAGTAGCCATGATTACCGGGGACAACCGCAAGACGGCTGAAGCTATTGCAAAGCAGGTTGGAATTGACCGGGTACTGGCCGAGGTTCTTCCGCAGGATAAGGCCAAGGTCGTGAAGGAGCTGCAGGCTGAAGGCAAAAAGGTTGCCATGGTCGGTGACGGTATCAATGATGCACCGGCACTGGCACAAGCAGATATAGGGATTGCAATAGGCTCTGGTACCGACGTTGCTATGGAATCCGCAGATATAGTACTGATGCGGAGTGACCTGATGGATGTACCGACTGCTATTCAGCTCAGCAAGAGTACCATACGGAATATCAAGCAAAACCTTTTCTGGGCTTTCGGTTACAACGTAGCCGGAATACCGGTTGCAGCAGGACTGCTTCATGTATTTGGCGGACCACTGCTGAACCCGATATTTGCAGCAGCAGCAATGTCATTGAGCTCGGTTTCGGTATTGACAAACGCTTTAAGGCTTAAGGGCTTTAAACCGTATAAATAGAAAAGGCAGGTTAGTGAGCATGAAAAAGCTAATAATTATTGGTTTGGTTTTATCCATGGCAGTATCTCTTGCAGCGTGCCAGGCAACAGATGTAGTAGGTAAAATTGCAGTCACTTCCTTTGAAGCTGTATTAAAAAGTGAATCTGACAAGATAACTTCCGATGAAGCTAATAATGCATGGTCATTGACTTCACCGAGGGGTGAAAGATTCATATGGGGAAAAGATTTTAGCACGGAAGGCGCACCGGATATTATGCTGGAGTTTGATTCAAAGCCCTTTATTGATGCAGGACTGGATGTAAGCAAGCTGCCGACGGATATGTATATATATGACAACAATACAAATAAGCTCATGATACGTTCTGAGCTTGGCAATGAAAAAGTTAATTACAATGGAGAAGCAACACCCTCGGATAGCTTCAAAAAACTGGTTGAAGCTTATCGTGACAATATAGGCTATCATCAAGCACTTGACCACTATGGTGTCGCATTGGGCAACGGAAATATGTTCGAATGGGCAAAGGATATGAACACCAATGACAAGGATATCGTATTCGTACTGAACCCACAGCCTTTTATTGATGCCGGTGTTGATTCCGGAAAAGTAGAAGGCTGGGTATTTGCAAAGGTTGAAGTAATGAATGACAAAGGCAAGGCAATTGAAGTTGACAAGCTATTGAAGCCATTTGACTTGAAGTAGCTGTTTAAAATAAGAATCTTGTTGTCCATTTTGGGCAATCAGGTTCTTTTTTTATTCCTTCCGTCCCTCCCCAAAAGCCCTCTATGTAAGCTAAAGACACAGGTGTATGGACCCCAGAACTATTATTACTAAATACTTCTTAAACCCGGTTTAAAAATACTTATTAAAATGGGTTGAAAAAGTAATTGGAATATTTTATAATATTTTTAAGGGCATTAGGCTGATATAAAAAAAGAATTCACATGTGAATATTTATGAAGGGTGGTGTGCAATACAAGTCACTTATCCGAAAATGAATTTTTATAAACTGACGAAAGCCAGAGAAATATCACATTGTCGAATTTGAGAAAGATCAGTAGCTGCGGAGTTGTGAATATGAATGAGGAGATCCATATTGCTGAAAATTTCCGTGAAAAGCTCAAAATCAAAATAATCATCATAATGGGGGTTAAGGACTATGAAAGAATACTTTGCAGGTATTAATAAAATTAAATTTGAAGGACCGGACTCAATCTTCAATCAATCCGCTGGCATTTAAATATTACGATGCCAATCGCACGGTTGCCGGTAAAAAGCTGAAGGAACATTTAAGGTTTGCGGTAAGCTATTGGCATACATTTACTGGCGATGGAACAGACCCCTTTGGTAAGCCTACTATGGAAAGGTCATACGATGGGCTGGAAGGCATGGAATTATCCAGGGCAAGAGCAGATGCTGCTTTTGAATTTATGACCAAGCTGGGGATTGAATACTTTTGCTTCCATGACTATGATATATCACCTGAAGGAGATTCGCTGCAGGAAAAACTGGATAATCTGGACACCATCGTTGAGCTTATTGAAAAAAAGATGAAAGAAACAGGAATAAGGTGCTTATGGGGTACCACCAACGCATTTAAACATCCGCGTTTTATGCATGGCGCAGCTACTTCCCCCAATGCGGATGTGTTCGCATTTGCAGCGGCACAGGTGAAAAAGGCCTTGGAAATTACACATCGTCTGGGTGGGGAAAACTACGTATTCTGGGGTGGGCGTGAGGGCTATGAAACACTTCTCAATACCGATGCCGCACTGGAAAATGACAATCTGGCACGGTTTTTAAGAATGGCAAAGGACTATGCAAGAAAGATAGGGTTTGAAGGGCAGTTCCTAATTGAGCCTAAACCAAAGGAGCCGACAAAGCATCAATATGATTTTGATGCAATGACAGTTCTCGGATTTTTGAGAAAGTATGATCTCATTGATGATTTCAAATTGAATATTGAGGCAAACCATGCCACACTGGCAGGGCATACCTTTCAGCATGAATTGCTAATGGCACGGATCAATGGGGTATTGGGAAGCATTGATGCGAATCAGGGTGACCTGCTTCTGGGATGGGACACAGATCAATTTCCGACCAATATATATGATACAACAATGTGTATGTATGAGGTGCTCAAAAAGGGCGGAATAGCACCAGGGGGATTAAACTTTGACGCCAAGGTGAGGAGAGGTTCCTTCCAGCCGGATGATCTGTTTATTTCCTATATTGTAGGCATGGACACTTTTGCGAAAGGATTGCTGGCAGCAGATAAGCTTCTGACCGATGGAGTATTGGAAAATTTCATGACCAACCGTTATGTAAGCTATACAGAAGGTATTGGTAAGAAAATCATAGAAAATGCAACGAACTTTGAAGAACTTGCGGAATATGCACTCAGTCATGATCATATCATACTTCAGTCCGGACGTCAGGAGATGTTGGAGGATATTGTAAACCGGTATATTTACAGAGTATAGGAATGGGGGAGCAGAGAGAGCTGCATATTTATCCGGCAGCTTGAATCTGCTTTTTCATCATGATAGTATTAAGGAGTGTTATTTACTTAGGTTAATTATATTCATTTGAGCTTATCAAGTGAGGATCGTATATAAAGGAGTTGCAATCGTGATTAAACTGGAGACATTAAGTCAGGATCAAATCAAAGAAATGAATCGAGCAAACATAATTAAAATTATCAAGCAATATGGCGAGATAACAAAACAAGATATTGCTGCTGTGCTTAAATTGAGTATTCCTACTGTAACTACCAACACTAATCAGCTGATAGAGGAAGGCCTTGTTGAAACAGCAGGTGTTGGTGACTCAACCGGCGGAAGAAAGCCGATAATTCTCAAATTTGTGGAGAATGCAAGATATTCAGTTGGAGTAAATGTTTCACCTGATAGTGTCGGAATATTGTTAATCAATTTGAATAATACAATTATTGACGAAGCTTCTTTTGTCTATGAAAAAGAGTATTCCTTCCCACAGATATTAAGGCGTTTGGAGCTTGAGATTGAAAGCCTCCTGACACGTAATCACATAGATAAAAAGAAGATTTCCGGTGTGGGGATTTCATTGCCCGGGTTGGTTGATGAGGATAGGCTGATTTTAGAAAATGCCCCTAATATAGCGGTAAGGGATTTTGATTTTAACGAATTTCAGGAACGCTTGCGACTGAAAATTTTTATTGAGAATGAGGCAAATGTGGCTGCATATGCTGAGATGGAGTCGGGGAAAACTGCAAACATGCGTAATGTGGTATATGTCTCCATCACAGAAGGCGTTGGTACGGGCATTATAATCGATCAGCATATGTATAAGAGTGTAAAAAAGAAGGCCGGTGAGTTTGGACATATGAGAGTCTCAGATGCAAACAATCTTTGCAACTGTGGACGAACAGGCTGCTGGGAACTCATTGCCTCAAAAAAAGCACTGTATAGATACTATCATGAATTCACAGGCTCAAGGGTATCCTCTCTGGAGCAGGTTTTTTCTGAAGAAAGCTTCAATACGCCTGCTGTCCAGGAGGCAATCGGAAAGTATATAGATAGTCTTTTCATAGGGATAGAAAACATCATTTTAGCCTTGAATCCGGAATTTGTGATTATTGGAGGAGAGCTGGGCAAGTATGAAAAGGAAATGCTGGAGCTGATCAATCGGCAAAGTCATATGAAAAGCAGCTTTGTAGAATATGAAGGAACAAAAATAGTTTTCTCTGCTCTGAAGGATAAGGGTTCATTAATCGGAGCGGCGTTGCTGCCTTTTGAAGAGTTATTCAATTATTTTAGAAATATCATATAAGTAAAGAGTGGCTTGTTCATTAGAACAGCAATAGAATAGTGGATGGAGGGGTATTATGTATTTTTTGGGGATTGATTTGGGAACCTCATCTGTTAAGGTATTAGCTATAAATGACAACAATGAAATTGCAGGGGATGTGACCAGAGAATACCCTGTATATTTTCCTCAGGACAAATGGGCACAGCAGGACCCGGCGGACTGGTGGAAGCAGACTGTTCTGGCAATTAAGGAATTGATACATGACCTGAATATCCCTGGTGATCAAGTGCGTGCAATCAGCTTCAGCGGGCAAATGCATGGATTGGTTGCACTGGGTGCTCAAAATGAGGTTTTGACACCGGCTATCTTATGGTGTGATCAGCGGACACAGATGGAATGTGATGAAATCACAGCCTTTTTCGGACAGGAAAAGCTGAGTATATACACCGGGAATAAAGCATTAACAGGGTTTACCGCACCCAAAATTTTATGGGTCAAAAAGAATTTACCTGAGGTTTTTGCCAAGACCAGGCATATTCTGTTACCAAAGGATTATATCCGGCTCATGCTGACAGGCGGCTACGCTACAGATGTATCTGACGCCTCAGGAATGCTCCTGCTGGATGTGAAAAACAGGCGGTGGTCACAGGAAATGCTGGGCTTTCTGGAGATAAAAGAAGAACAGCTGCCCAAGCTTTATGAATCCTACGAGGTAACAGGAGTTGTTACGGAGCAGGTGAAAATAGAACTGGGCTTGGAGGGTGAGATTCTTGTTGTCGGAGGTGCGGGAGATCAAGCAGCAGGTGCGATAGGAACAGGAACTGTTGAAGACGGGATTGTCTCTGTAACCCTGGGAACATCAGGAGTTGTCTTTGCCGCCCATGAGTTTTTTGCAGTTGATGAAAAGAATAGATTGCATGCTTTCTGCCATGCCAATGGGAAATACCATTCAATGGGTGTAATGCTATCGGCAGCAAGCTGCTTGAAATGGTGGGCAGAAACAATTCATCCCGGTATTGGCTTTGACACATTGCTGGAAGAAGCGGAAAAGGCTGAGTTTGACAGCAGTCGGCTTGTATTTTTGCCTTATTTGATGGGAGAGAGAACACCTTACTCCGATCCTGATGCAAAAGGTTGCTTTATAGGAATGACAGCAACGACTACAAGAGGGCATATGACGAGAGCGGTCCTGGAGGGTGTTGCATTTGGATTGTATGATTCGCTGAAAATACTAGAAGAGCTTAAGGTTCCAATTAAGCAGGTACGAGTTATTGGCGGTGGTGCCAGGAGTGCTTTATGGAAACAGATCCTGGCAGATGTATTTTCCCTTGAAATTCAGGAAATCAACACCAATCTGGGAGGAGCATTGGGCGCAGCAATCTTGGCCGCTGTGGGCGCTAAAAGGTATGCGACCGTTGATGAAGGATGCCGGGCTATGATTAAAGTTATCAACAGGATAACTCCCATTTACGAAAATGTGGAGAAATATAAAAGCATATATCCTCTTTATGTTGATTTATATGCAGACTTGAAAAAGTGGTTTGAAAAGAGTGCAATATCATAATTTGATATTATAGGATGAGTCTAAAGCATGAAGGAATTTGACTTCTTTCATGCTTTATTTTGTTCACCACAGGGTATGGTACGAATTTAGTGGCAACTAAGTAAATATTAACATATAATTTACATAGGAATGTAATACGTTTTTTGCGAAATATATTGATATTAGCAAATCAGAAATTGGGTAAAATAAAACAAACTTGTAAGGAAGTGAAATGATGAAGTCCCCAAGACTAAGGAATATGAACGATCAAAGTGGCGAAAAAGGACATGGGCTGCATGAACAGCATCAACGATGTGAGCTCTGTAATGTGCCGATATTCCGCAACCCTTGCAGTGATGCAAGAAGCAGAGATATTTTTAAAGGTAAAGGAAAAATGCTTTGTAACAAATGTGCGGCAGCACTTGCAAAGATGCCTGCTGAACAAGCAATTCAAGCTCTGGAGAATGCATACGAAACATACCGGAAGGAATGAGATAAAATACGAAAATATTGAAGTGCACCCCAAATGTTAGACAAAAATCTAATATTCAGAGGTGCATTTTCTTTATAGCTAAATATTCAGAGCACCTTGACCACTGTGGTCATTTATTGTATAATTATAAATGACCACAGTGGTCAATAATAATTATATCAGTGAACCTTTGGAAATATGAGAAAAGAATGAGGTGGTTATAATTTATCCTAAATTTAATACTTTAGAACCGGAAAAACAAGAACGTATTATAAATGCAGCACTTAAGGAATTCGCCCGAAATGGTTATGAAAAGGCTTCTACCAACGAGATTATTAAGGAAGCAGAGATATCTAAAGGATCATTATTTAACTATTTCAACAGTAAAAAGAAATTGTATTTATTCCTACTTGATTATGTAGTTGAGGTTATTGATAAAATTTACGATGAGGTGGATTGGAACGAAACAGAGCTTTTTAAAAGGATGAAGGAAATAGGCTTAGTTAAGCTTAAAATCATGAAAAAGTACCCTCAAGCATTTGATTTTCTTAAGAGTGCTGGTCAGGAGGAAGCTGCCGATGTGAAACCGGAAGTTGATAAAACAGGTAAGTATCTCGTTGAAAGCGGCCTCGGAAAAGGTTACAAAAATATAGATTTCACAAAGTTCCGTGATGATATTGACATACAAAAAACAATGAATATTATCAGCTGGACGATACTAAGCTTCGCAGAGCAGCAAAGAGATAAAATTAATTCCTTTGAAGATATCGGCATGGAAGCGCTTGAGGAATGGGATGACTATTTTGACATAATGAAACGTTGTTTTTACAGAAAGGAGGAGCAATAATATGTTTATTGATGTTTCGGACTTGAAGAAAAGCTATACGTCAGGGGTGGTTAAAACTGAAGTTTTGAAGGGAATCGGGATGAAGCTTGAAAAGGAGGAAATCGGTGTCATCCTGGGACCATCAGGTTCAGGGAAATCCACACTGATGAATATTATAGGCGGGATTGACAGGGGTGACAGTGGCAGGGTCATCATTGACAGGGTCGAGATAAACAATTTGAACGACATCAAGCTGACCGATTATAGACGTGGGGACATCGGTTTCGTCTTTCAGTTCTATAACCTGATTCCCAGCCTTACAGTAGGAGAAAACATTGAAGTCGTTTCCAACATAAGCAAATCGCCTCTAAACACTGATGAAGTTTTAACGGCGGTGGAAATGCAGGATAAAAAACACCGCTTCCCCAGGGAGCTTTCCGGTGGTGAGCAACAAAGGGTCTCAATTGCCAGAGCGTTTGTCAAGAATCCCAAGCTGCTGCTATGCGACGAGCCAACCGGTGCACTTGATTATCTTACATCCCGAAGCATTTTGCAGCTCTTGCAGAAGGTGAATAAAAAATACGGTACAACCATTTTGATGATAACCCACAATGCTGCGATTGCCGCTATGGCGAACAGGGTATTTAAGCTTCGAAGCGGGGAAATCGTAGAAGAGTCGGTTAATCAGGTGACTGTTCCAGCGGAAAGGATTGAATGGTAATGTCGATTAATAAGAGAGTCAAACGTGTTTTGCTCGAAAACAAAGCACAGTATATCGGATCGATTCTGCTGATTATTTTCAGTTGCTTTACGTTCACCTTGATGAGCCAGTTTGCAGGTAACTTTGAGCGGCTGGCAAATGAATTCCAAAAGGGATATGTGCAGGAAGATGCAAGCTTCACAACAGACAAAAAAATCGACAACTTGCAGGAGCTTGAGTCGACAGCCAATGCAGTGATTGAAGAAGGCAAAACTTTCGACTATAAGCTTTCAGAAGGGGAAACCCTGCGCATCTTTAGCCGCAATGACAGGGTCAACCTTCCGGCAATCCTGGAGGGTAAAGGATTAAGTAGAAGCGGTGACATACTCATCAGTCCTACTTTTGCTGCTGCAAACAACTATAAAATAGGTGATGAGCTGAGGATATTGGATAAATCCTTTACTATTGCCGGTTTTGTGACATTGCCA
>LOES01000099.1 GCA_001515955.1 Clostridia bacterium BRH_c25
TTCTTGGGTAGTGCTTCCAAGCTCTTCCTACCTTCCATGGCCTTCACCCATCAACTCCAGGCTCGGCTTCCTCTTGCTCCCCTTGATCCGGGGCCCAGTCTTTACGATGCGGCAGAGTTCACTTTATGTTACGACCAGCATCCTTGCTTGCCCTGTCTAATTTACAGGTACGTTATCCTCCCGCTTGGCACCCCGCATTTCTGCGACGCACTGGGATTTGCTACCCGGCTCCTTGGCGACTACCGGGACCGGACTTTCACCGGCTAGCACGGTCCAGCTTTGCTGGACACGCAGTTGACAGACTGGCACTCAACCTTGCCTGTCTTATGCTTTATCTGGTAGTTTTTGAAGGACCTATTCTTTTTTTCAGGTAATACATCATACTTCCAAGGAAAGAAAAAGTCGGCATAATCATAATCAATACAATAAAATTGCTCCTAAGCTCAGGAATAACTGCAAAGGCCCAGCCCAAAGCAAAATTAACCAAAAGCCATATGATGCCCGCAATTATGTTCCGGCTGATAAAAGCATCCATACTATAATTGATTGCGCCTGCTACCATCTGTGCTAGAGAACCGACAATCGGGGTAAATCTGGCAAATATAACAGCTGTGAGTCCCACTTCATCGTATAGTGCCTTGGTTCTCTCTATATGAGCTTCCTTAATAATACTTAATCTGTTAGTCGTGATAATTTTATCCCTTATAAGCTTTCCAATGTAATAGCTGGTAATGTCGCCCAGCACAATGGCCGCCGCTAGGGTCAACAAAGCTGTAACAGGATTTATAAGCCTTGCAATTGAAAGTGAGGTTACCAGGAAGATAAGAGAAACACTAGGTAAAAATGGTGCTGCAAGTACAAAAGCAGCTCCTGCATAAAGAATAAGGAACATTACTGCATAAGCCCAATTACCGCCGTGTATAACAATTTTTTCTATCATATGATTTAACCTGGTTATAATTTCTATCAAGTAAACAGCATATTCCATCAGATTACTCCTTGCAGCCCGCAGATGCTCACGGGCATTAAATAATTATGATATTACATCATAATCTATATATTATAGTATTCCATCAAAGCCGACTTTCACTGCTGGTACATATTATGCCGACTTGTATATAAACGAAATAAAATGGCATAAAAATGTGTCATATATCTTTATACGAACCTAATGCTTTTGATACTTCAAAGCTGCTGTCGCTTAATACAATCGGTGCCCATCAGGCAGTATTATGAGCATAAAAGCATCGTAGAGTGTAAGGTGCCAGTCTGTCAACTTATCAACTTATCCTCTTGGTAGCAGTTTCTAATTATACTACTTGACTGAACAAATAGAATTCTATTTCTGAATGCCTACATACTTGTATGTCCTTGGCATACTTCAACTTAAAGTAATTGTTGCCGGTCACTTAAATAAGAGCGTAATAATATACTATTATTATCTTCTCTAAGCCATTAAACTCCATAATATAACAATAGTAAAGTAAAATGAAGGATAAGCGAATAGCCTATCCTTCATTAGCAAACTTATTATTATAAGAACAAGGAACGACACAGGGGTCGTTCCCTACGCTACAAACTTATTAGTTTATGCAACTTTTAATATAGTTATATATATACTGGGATACTCCCATATTACCCTTGAAAATTCCGATATTGGTAGTGATAGATCAAAGTAATCATCCCTCCACCAGTTTGATCGGGCATGAGAAGTGATCTAAACCGCCTCTATCAAGCAAGCCCTCTCCACGTACCTTGAGAGATACCGCTTAAAGGTGTTGAGGCCTTGACTCTGCAATTGACTTTCAAAAGCATTTATTTGATATTATTTTTCTTACAACTATTAATAAATATTTTAAATATCTCTTGTTGTTTTGTATCCTCAGGCATCTCTTCCGGATGCCACTGTATACCGACCATGAACTTATCTTCCTGGCAATCCTCAACTGCTTCTATAACCTTATCACTTGATAAAGCAGTTACTTTAAGTCCATTACCTATATTTTGAACCGCCTGGTGATGAAATGAGTTAACACCAATTTCCGTATTTCCAAATATTCCAGATAAAATAGATGTTTCGCATGGTATAACAGTATGTGTTTCATAGTTTCTGGGGTACATATTCAGAAGATGGCAACTAAAACCGTTAGATTCTAAGTCCTGGTATAAGCTGCCGCCATATGCAATGTTTAATATTTGCATTCCGCGACATATTCCCAATACTGGCATATGCTTGTGTTTTATAATGTGATTCACAATTTCAATTTCCTGCTTATCACGAAGCGGTGTTATTGTCTTTAACTTTCCAGACGGTCGTTGTCCATACATAATAGACGACACATCTGCACCTCCGGGTAAAACAATTCCGTCAAGAATTTCAAGTAAAGGGATTATATTTTTGATATCATTGTACAAAGGAATAATAACAGGAAGCCCGCCAGCATTTTCTACGGCTTTTACATAGGCATTGGAAAGCTGGTTGAATTCCTGTGGCATATGCGCTGTAGAAACAGAGGATAATGGATTTCCGGAAACTATACCATAACTGCAAGTAATTCCTATTAATGGTTTCATAAACAATTCTCCTGTATTTTCAGATTCTATTTTGTAGATTCTCTGCATAATGACACGCTGAAAAATGATTATCTCCTATGTACCTAAGCTGAGGGGTTTCTTTGAAACATTTTTCCGTTGCATAGTTGCATCTTGCCGCGAAACGGCATTCGGGACCGGGATTAATAGGTGATGTTATTTCACCTTTAAGGATGATTCTATTTTTCTTTACGTCTAAGTCGTGGCTGGGGATAGCCGAAAGCAACGCTTTTGTGTACGGATGAAACTGCTTTTCGAATAGCTTTTCAGTCGGACATTTTTCAACTACTACACCAAGATACATTACAATTATTTCGTCAGATATATGTCTTACAACGGAAAGATTATGAGTAATAAACATATATGCAATTTTCTTTTCCTCCTGCAGGTCTTGCATTAAGTTAAGTATCTGTGCCTGAATGGAAACATCAAGTGCTGAAACAGGCTCATCACAAACAATAAATTTGGGGTTTAATGCTAGAGCCCTTGCAATGCCTATCCTTTGACGGCGTCCGCCATCCAATTCATGAGGATAGGAATTGTACAGCCTCGGAGCCAAACCAACAATTTCCATAAGATAATCAATTTCTTCTTCGATTTCTTTTCTGCCGGATTTAATTTTGTGTGTAACAAGGGGTTCGCGGATAATTTCACTAACAGTCATTCTGGGGTTCAATGAGGAAAAAGGGTCCTGAAATATCATTTGCATATCTTTTCTGGTGTTTTTCAAAAGCTCGCCTTTAGCGGTAGTAATATCTTTACCTTGAAATATTATTTTACCGTCTGTAACAGGAAGAAGGTTAATGACTGTTCTCCCTAAAGTTGATTTCCCACAACCGGATTCACCTACAATACCAACTGTCTTTCCTTCTTCAACCTTAAAAGAAACACCATCCACTGCATGAAGAACACCTCTTGGAGTTTTAAAGTATTTTTTAATATTTTCTACTTTCAACAGTTCAGACATTGTTTCATCTCTCTTTCTAGTGCTTTTTAACACAACCGATTTCTAGTATTCAGGTGTTAAAAAGGCACATCATCTGTCTGGTGCCTCGCCTGCTCTAGAAGTGATATACTTTACGAGGCACTAATTTTGAGCGCATAAATAGCACTTTGCAAAATGATTTTCGTTAATATAAATGTCTTCCGGTGAAAGCTTTTCGCAGCAATCAAGTTTATAATCACATCTGGGATTGAATCGACAACCGGAAGATAAGTTTGTTGGGTCTGGCATTAATCCGGGTATGTAATGTAATCTTTTCAATTTTTTTCCGTTAATTAAAGGAATAGCGGCAAACAGTCCTTTCGTATATGGATGAGCCGGATGCCTGAAAACTTCTTCGATTGTGCCAAATTCCACAACCTCACCTGCATATACAATAGCAACTTTATCGCAAATTTCGGCTACGACACCTAAATCGTGGGTTATCATCAGCATTGAAGTATTAAAATCTTCCTTCAGCTTAAGGATAAGCTCTAAAATTTGTGCTTGTATAGTTACATCGAGTGCCGTTGTAGGTTCATCGGCTATAAGCAATTGCGGATTACAAGCAAGGGCAATTGCAATTACCACTCTTTGCTTCATACCCCCGGAAAACTGATGGGGATATTCATTTAAGCGCTCTTGTGGTATTCCAACCATTTTAAGCATTTTGCCTGCCAGTATTTCAGCCTCTGCCCGGCTTACTTTCTGGTGAAGCCTTATAACTTCAGCTATTTGTTCACCTACGGGTATTACAGGGTTGAGTGCAGTCATAGGGTCCTGAAATATCATTGATATTTTATTTCCTCTTATTTTCTGCATTTCATGCTCGCTATTTTCCAAAAGGTCTTTGTTATCAAAAATTATTTCGCCCTTTTCAATTTTTCCGGGTGGGTTGGGAACCAGGCGTAAAATTGCTTTTGCAGTTGTGGTTTTCCCGGCGCCTGTTTCTCCAACCAAACCAACAGTTTCACCTTTCTTTACTGTAATATTTATTCCGTTTACAGCCTTTACTGTTCTGTCATCAGCATTATAACTAACAACCAGATCTTTTATGTTTAATAATATATCTTCCACTTACATCACCTATCTCTTCAATCTTGGGTCTAATGCGTCTCTCAATCCATCTCCGAATAAATTCAATGAAAATATGGTAAGCATGATAGTCACTCCCGGAAATGTAACAACGTGCCAATAATCACGAATATAGGCTCTGCCTGCTGAAAGCATTGCACCCCATTCAGGCGTTGGAGGTTGTATACCAAGTCCGATAAAGCTTAACGCTGCTGCAGACAGTATGGCACCCGCCACCCCTATTGTTGCCTGAACTATAAGAGGCGCCATAGCATTCGGTATTATATGCTTCAGTATGATCTTGTAATCTTTGACACCTATGCATCTTGCCGCTTCAATAAATTCTTGTTCTTTTACCGTTAACACAGATGCACGGACAACCCTTGCGTAGTTAGGAACCGTACCAACGCCAACGGCTATCATAGCATTTGTAAGCCCGGGACCTAAAGCAGCTGCTATTGATATTGCAAGAAGAGTGCTTGGTATGGCTAGTAAAATATCGATAAAACGCATGATAGCATTATCGGCAACTCCACCATAGTAAGCCGCAAAGGAACCTAAGGTTCCGCCGACCAATACACCAATACCTACGGCTACAAAACCAACTTGCAGTGAAATTCTGGAACCATATACTATCCTGCTGAAAATATCTCGTCCAAAATTATCAGTTCCCATTATATGCTCCCGGCCAGGAAACATATTTGCCATTTTCAAGTTTTGCTCGTCATAGTTATAAGGGGCAATAAAAGGTGCAAAGACAGCCATTATAATAAGCAATAGTATGACTGATAAACCAAACATAGCTGCTCTATTTCTGCGTAGCCTTATGCAAATTTCCTTTAGCTGGCTTTTCTTGCGCTTCTTTACACTCTCATTTATCTTACCGGATCCGGCATATAAATTACTCATGGCACACCTCTTTGCTCTTTTTTGATCTTTTACGGCTGTATTGAGATTTAATTCTTGGATCAGCGTATGCATATAGAACATCAACAAAAAGGTTAATAAGACTAAAAGCTATGGCAATAAAAAGCACGCCGCCTTGTACTACCGGATAATTTCTTGCTTTAATAGAGTCTACCATAAGTTTGCCAAGGCCGGGTATCGAAAATATCGATTCGGTGAGAATTGCACCCCCAAGGCCTCTGCCAAGCTGAAGGCCGATAACAGTTATAATGGGTATAAGTGCATTCTTTAATGCATGATTTATTATTACTACTCTCTCTTTATTCCCTTTGGCTCTTGCGGTAGTTATATAGTCTTGCCTTACAACCTCCAGCATACTTGACCGGGTCATTCTTGCAATGGTTGCCGCTGTACTTGTGCCGATAGTAATGACCGGCAATATCCAGTATATAGGTCCGTAAAAGCCTGATGCGGGCAGCCAGGCAAGGTTAACAGAAAATACAATAATTAATATTAAGCCTTGCCAGAAGTTAGGCATAGAGACACCAACCAACGCCAATATCATCGCTAGATTATCGAAAACTGAGTATTGCCGCGTTGCCGATATTATACCTGTAGGAATACCTATAAGCGTTGCTAAAATTACACTCATAACAGCCAGCATCATAGTTGTAGGCCATCTGTCCATAATTTCTGTAGTTACACTTCTTTGTGTAATATAGGAAGTTCCTAAATCTCCCTTTGTAACGACATTTTTTATATGCCTCCCATATTGCTCAAAAAATGAATCATTCAATCCCATTTCTTCCCTTAACTCTTGAACCTCTTCTTCTGAAGCGGTATCACCTAAAATTATTCTTGCAGGGTCACCGGGAGCAATGTAAACCATAGAAAAGACCACAAGAGAAACACCCAGTAAAACAGGAACCATCATTAGTATGCGGTTTAAGATATATCTGTACATTTTTATTCTCCTATATGATTAGTTTCTACGGATGATTTCATCTATAACACTCTCTAAATAATCCAAAGCGATATCAGTCATCCGCTTTCCCATTTCATAACTGGCTCGCGTTGCATCCCCCAATGCACCATTTTCTGATACATCCGTTTTCCAATCCCATGGGGCATTACCGTCAACAAATATTTTTTTAAAATATGCGCTTTCTTCATGCAGCTTGCCTGATTGAAGATTATCGCTTACGTCCCATGGTGCCAGATACATACATTGAGAAGTTTCTACCTCGCATGCATGACCGATGATCTGGGGTATGCCATATTCTTCTTCAAGAGTTTTTCTGGCGATATTTGTACCCATTCCAGACCAATAAGCATCAATATTGTGCTCATGCTTAAGTATTTGTATTGCTGCATCAAGGGCAACTCTGTTTCCGCCGTGCCCGTTTATAAACAAAATTGTATTTATGCCATGCTTTGCTATAGCAACACCTATATCTACAAGTACGTCAATCATTGTTTTAATTTTTATGGTTACTGTCCCGGGAAAGCTCATGTGATGATAGCTTACCCCATATGTGATCGGAGGAAAAATTAATACCTTTTCTCCTATTCTGTCTCCTAATAATTTGCAAAACTCATATGCACGATCAGTATCGGTAGCAAATGTTGTATTAGGACCATGCTGCTCACATGAACCAACCGGAACAATGGCCAGTTTAATATTTTTCAGACTGTTTTCTACTTCAGGCCATATCATTTCACTAGTTAATAATCTACTCATACCCAATCTCCGTTTCCTATTGTGAATTCAAACGGAAATAGTCTATAGCCTCTGAATTGCTCTATAGAATATTTCCGTTTAAGTTATTTTATTGCTTAAAGGTAACTCTGGCTAAGTTTGGTGTGTTGCCGGGATTACATTCAAAATTGTCAATATGTGCTCCAGCTGCATAAACAGCATCAGTAAAGCAGATTGGTATCATATTATACTGTGTCCACATGTATTCCATGGCTTCATTATAGACTTTTTCTCTTTCGGCTGTATCATAAGTGCTCTTACCTTTTAAAAGATATTCATCAATTTTAGGGTTGTCTATTCTTAAAAAGCTTTTATATGTTGATGGCCATGGCATTAAGGCATGGTCAGGATCACCTGTAGTAGGAGTGGAACTCGTGATACCCATAGTAACAGTACCTTCAGCTGCTTTCGATAAGAGTGCCGCTTGTTCCATTATTTGTATTTCAGTTTCGATTCCAATTCCTTTCCACATGCTTTGTGCAATTTCGGCAACATCCATGAAGTTTCTGTCCTCGTTTGTCATGAGAACCACTTTTAAGCCATCAGCATATCCGGCTTCAGCCACCAGTTGTTTTGCCCTCTCAGGATTATACTTATAAGGGCCTGCTTTCTTATAGCCAAAAACTGTAGGTGCCATTAAAGAGTCTGCTAATTTTGCACTGCCGCTATATACGGAATCAACAATATCCGGCATATTCAGAGAAATGACAAGGGCTTCCCTGATTCTAATATCATTAAAAGGCTCTAAGGACATGTTCATTGTTATGTATGAGAATTTATAACCCGGCCCTTGTATTACTTTTGTCTTGTCGTTTCCGGATAAGCGGACTGCATCATTGGCAGCAACGTCATATATAATATCTACACCGCCGGTCTCCAGTTCGATAGATCTGTTTGTCGGTTCTGTTATAACTCTGTATACAAGCTTGCTGAATACAGGCTTTTCATCCCAATATTTCTCATTTCTTTCAAGAACGAGGCTATCGCCTGTGATCCAGTCCTTAAGAATAAATGAACCTGTCCCTACGGGGTTCCTTCCATAAGCTTCAGCACCCATTTCTTCCATTGCCTTTTTGTTTATGATATCACCTCTGGAAGAAGCAAGGTAATTGTATATTGGAGCAAATGGATATTTAACTTTTACATCAATTGTTAATTCGTCAATTACTTTAGTTCCTTCACCATCAAAAGCAGAAAACATTGATGCACTGCCTCTTTCCTGTGTTGCGCGCTGTAATGAATATCTTACATCTTCAGCAGTTAATTTCTCACCGTTTGAAAAGTAAACATTGTCCCTTAAATAGAAACGTACAGTTAAATCGTCTATGACTTCCCATTTCTCTGCCAGGCATGGTACTATCTGGCCGTTTTCATCCTGTGCTACTAATGTGTCGTAGACAACACGCTGTACGGCAAAATTTGCCAGAGCGGTACTGTTGTGCGGATCCAAAGTAGCCGGTTCTGCTCTTATTGCAACCAGTAAATCATCTTTTGAAGAATCATTATTCACAGCATTGGATTGACCTGAAGAACAGGCTGTTGTGAATAACATTATCGTACATAATAATAATACCAGGAGCTTGTTTTTCATTTATTACCCTCCTTTTAAAACTTTATTACAATATTTATAGTAGCACAGCACAATCCGAAAGTAAACTATTTTATATACTATTATCAAATATAATATATAAAATTATTTATTTTTTGTGAAGTACAGCTATCTTTTTCTTGCAAAATAAACAATTATAAATACTTTTTTATAAATATTAAAGAATATTATATACTTCTTTGGCCTTGCTCTATTGAACAGTTGTAAAATGTAATATATAATGTTAATATAGTATTTTTTAAAATATCCGGAGGATTTTATGTCAAAACAATTATTACCCAGCCCAATGGAGAGTATTAAAATGGAATATAATAACCTTAGCAAAGCTCAAAAAAAAATTGCTGATTTTTTGTTAAGCCGGGAAGATATCGGAGGCTTTCTTTCCCTTAACGAGCTTAGTGATCAAGCAGGCGTAACAGCGGTAACAGTTGTAAAGTTCTGCAAAAGAATCGGATATAATACTTTTAGTGATTTCAAAAGAGATTGTCAGAATTATCTTCAATCTATGATATTTCCGCGTAATGTAGTAAGGTTCGATTATGAGGATATTTCCGGATCATTAGATAACACCCTTCAGAAAGCTATTGATAATGAAATATCTCTAGTTAAAGAAACCCTTGAGCACATCAGTTATGAAAACATTAATCAAGCAATAAAGATGATTATAAATTGCAGGAAAGTGTATATAGCTGCAAAAGGCATAACTATACCGGTAGCACAAATATTGCAGACCAGGCTTGATTTTTTATGTATTGAGTCTGAACTGATAAAAATGGATAATATCAACCTTTTACCACGACGAATAGTTAACTGCAACGAAAAGGATGTTTTTATAATCTTTTCTTTTCCTAATTATACTCTAGCCCTGGGAGACCTTGCGAAATGTGTAAAAAGCTTGGGTTGTCAGGTTATTTGTATTACGGATAAAACAGTTTCTCCGCCTGCTTGCTATTCTGACATTCTGCTTCTTTGTCAAACGGCAAGTACGATTTTTTATAATTCGATGACTGCACCAAGTTCTCTAGTTAACATAATTGCCACACTTTTAGCCATAGAGCTTAATGATGTGTTAAAAGATAACAAACCGGAGATTAAAAGATTGTCTCAATATTTCAATGATAAAAATTGTTTGAGATAAGTATTGATTCCTTAAGGCACCGCAGTTTCGCACTTATTTGCTTGAGGCACTAAAAAGAGAAAAGCAAATCAAAAACTAACACGTATTGAAAAAGGACATATCATGATGATATATCCTACCTTTACTTATTTATTTCAAGCCTTCCCGTGATTGCAATATCTGAAGGTATACCGGGATGCTTGCATCATACCTTGAAAAACTTGCATATTGGTTTTGCTCCTCCAAATCCAGGGCAATTATCTGTAATGTGCTTTCATCATTCGTGTGCACTCACTATTGGACTCGTTTTGTTGTATTATTGAATTTCACTCCAAGTTTTTTCATTTTTCTTACGAGAGTTGACTGGTTGATCTTCAGCGCTACAGCTGCCTTACGGGCACTGCCGTATTTTGTCAGCGCTTTTTTTATGAGGTTTATTTCTACAGCTGACACCGCATCTTTTATAGGAGCAATTTCATCGATATCAATAAGCTGAGTATTAAAAGTACTTTCCGAGTAAAATTTGGCTGGAAGATCGCTGGGGATAATTACATCGTTAGTGGTTAGAATGACCAGATTTTCAATCAGGTTTTCTAATTCCCGTATATTCCCAGGCCAATTATATTTCAAGAAAATATCTATTACCTGGTGTGATATGACTTTTTTTAGGCCATACTTATCGCCGAATTTTGCTAGAAAGCTGTTTACAAGGTCAGGAATATCCTCAGGACGTTCACGCAAAGGCGGAATATTGAATGTAACTACATTTAACCTGTAGAAAAGATCCTCCCTGAAAGTGCCCTTTTTTATCATTGCATCCAGCTCCTTATTGGTAGCTGCAATGACTCTTACATTGAGTTTGATTGGCTTTGTTCCGCCAACACGCATAATCTCCTTTTCCTGCAGTACCCGCAGCAGCTTAACTTGCAAGCTTAGCGGAATTTCAGCAACCTCATCGAGAAATATAGTGCCGTTATCGGCCAATTCAAACATGCCTGGCTTGCCCTTGTTATTTGCTCCGGTAAAAGCACCTTTTTCATAGCCAAAAAGCTCTGATTCCATGAGTTGTTCAGGGATGGCACCACAATTGACCTTGATAAAAGGGGAATCCTTTTTATCGCTGGATAAGAATATGGCTTTAGCTATGATTTCTTTACCGGTTCCTGATTCGCCTTGAATCAAAACTGTGCTATCAAAATTCCCCATCCATACTGCATTGTTGAATATATCCTGAATAATTGGGTTTGACATAACCGCGCCCAGCTGATCTTTTATCTGCATGGAATGAAGAAGTGACAGTTCTTTTTTTTGCATTATAATCAAATGGTTCTTGCTTTCCAGGTGTTGTTTGAGTTTACTCAACTCGGTAATATCGCGGACATTATTTACCACGTAGGCAATATTACCGTTTTTATCAAATATAGGATTACTGGTAATTAAAATATGCTTATCGGTTTTAGAATAATACATCATTCTTGTTACTTTCTGTTTTTTCTCAAGAACGTTAAGAGTAGGAGATATGGAATTGATTCTTCCCGGCAGCTCTCGGACCGACATACCGACAATTTCTTTGCGTTTCATGCCATGGATTTGCTCCCATGAATTATTGACATATAGGATGTTCCCTTTCCCGTCAGCTATCCAAACTCCATCATAAAATGACTCAAGTATTTCCTCAAGACTAACACCACTTAGCATTGTTTCACTCCTCCATGCTTCATAGTCATATGTATTAGTATATAGTATATATGATAAAATGCATCACTGCAATATAAGTGTTTTTCAGGTAAATAGATTGAGATAAACAAATATCTATTGGTGAAGCTTTCATCTAGGTTGATAAAATAGGCTTTCAAGCTTGTTTTGTAGGATTTTACATTTATAGGATATATATTTATTATTAAAAATTATGATGCAATAAAGCATAAATATATGCACTATTGCATCATTTTATGTGTCTGAATATCCATCAGACCAATATACAGGGTTTTTTTTATCTGCTTAATAATAGCTGTAAATTCAAGTAATATGTTGGACTCTGCCAGAGTTAGCAAGGGAAGTTATTCTGATAAGGTGTATTTTATACAAGTAGCTAAAGTTGGCATGGATCTTGCCTTATTACATAGGTGGATCCAATTTCTTTGAATGCAAAGTAAATACTTAAGTATTTCAAAAACATATAGGAGGGACAATATGGAATTTTGATTATTCCGGTTACAAGCATTATGTACAAAAAAATATGTGAGGAGTGTTGACATGGAAGAAAAAAAATACACCGCTATACAAAAAGTGGCAGTTTTGTCAATAGCCATGCTTGTTTACACCACCAGTTTGGCTAATTCGTCGCTGGGAGCAATAGCGAATGCATTCCCAGATCTGGATGCCCTGACTATTAAGCAGACTTCGACAATACCGCCTCTGATGATGATACCATTTGGGCTGTTGGCCGGATTCCTGGTCCGCTTTATGAGAAAAAAAACTGTCATACTTATAGCTATAGTGCTTGAATTTGTAGGTGGAATAGCCCCTGCAATATATAATAAGGATTTCACTTTCATACTGGCCTCCAGATATGTTTTCGGCGCCGGCTTCGGGCTTATCTTTCCTTTCCTGGTTTCCGTAATTGCCGATCTCTTCAAAGGAGATGAGCGGCGAGATATGATGGGCTATAAAGGCTCATTTTCTGCATTGTCCGGAATAATCTGCTCTTTACTCGGTGGTTATCTGGCAAGTATACACTGGAGTTATGCCTTCTATGGAATGTTTATTATTGTTCCGGTCTTTTTCCTGGTTCTGTTCAAGATGCCGCATCCGGAGGAGCATGCAGTGGAAAAAGCGGAAGTTAAGGCACCAATCCGTTTAATACCAAAACTAAATACCAATGGATGGGTAATCATAGGGTTTAACCTGTTATTCAACATTATGATGTTTACCTATACCTCGAACCTGGCAATCGTGATGGCAAAGGACAAAATAACCAATCCGGCAGGCGCGGGTGCTACACTAGCCGTAAACACAGGGATAGCATTTTTGACAGGAATATTTTTCGGAAAGCTTGTAAAGCCGGTATTTAAAAAATACACCCTTGTATTTGCTTTATTAATGATCGGCAGTTCCTTTGTTACATTGATTTATGCCGCACGATATCTGCATTTTGCTATTGCAGCCTGCTTGTACGGAATCGGATTCGGTACATATAATGCCGACATTGCACTTACATTGATGGATCGGGTCCCCAAGGAAGAATCATCCCTGGTCATGAGTCTATATCTTTGCGCGCAGGGTCTCGGACAATACTTGTGTCCTCCTGTAGTGGCACTACTTACAGGTGCGCTGGGATTTCAAGGCACCAGGTCTCCATGGATGGTTGCAGGGCCGTCGCTTATTATTGCCGCTGCTATACTTGCAGCTGTTAAAATCTATGAAAAAAAGAAGGGTTCTCCGCTTTGGACCTAGTTCTTATAACTTTAGGGGGAATGTATCGTGAGAGAAATTTTACAAGGGGTCGTAGATCTGCATATCCATGCAGGTCCGTCTGTAGCCGCAAGAGAAGTGGATGCGGCGGAGATGCTTAAGGAAGCAATAGCTGCAGGATATAAGGCCTTTGTCATCAAAGATCATTATTTTCCTACAATGATGAGCGCTACACTGGTTGAAAAACATATTGGAAATGGGGCAACTCTTGTTTTCGGTGGTATTGCCATGAATAATTCGGTAGGCCTGTTCAATATCAAAGCTGTTGATTCAGCGTATAATATGGGCGCTAAGTTTGTCAACATGCCGACGGTTTCGGCCAAGAGGCACATTGACTCCCATAAGGGCAGGCATTTTGCCGGCGCAGGCAGCTCGGAAGTTGAAGAAGAGCCTGTTTATTACCTGGATGAGAAAGGCAATCTGAAAGCTGAGGTTGTTAAGTTTCTCAACTATATGGCTGCAAAGCCTGACTTAATTCTTGCTACAGGACATGGAAGTCCTGTAGAAATTGATGCACTTATTAACGAAGGCGTCAGAGCCGGAGTAAAGAAAATTCTGGTCAATCACCCGTTTCTAACAGTAAATGCCAGTATGGAGCAAATTACAAGGTGGAGCAAGCTGGGGGCCTATATTGAGTTGAACAGCAGCGCGTTCCCCAAGTTTGTCCCATTGGATGTCGCCGGTAAAATTTTAGAAAATGTCGACATAGAGCAAATTGTAGTTGACACTGATTCCGGTCAAAAGGGTGGAGGATCCCCCGTGGATTCACTCTATAGGTTTGTTGGGCTTCTCATGAATGATCTGAAAGTTTCGGAACAGAAAATCAATATGATGACAAAAGAAACACCAAGTAAATTATTAGGAATATAAAATTAAGGAGGAAGAGAAAATGGCAATTAAAGATTTGGTAACAGGAAATATGTACGATCAGGACAATCCTGATTGGAAGCAAGTGACTCCCCGTGCAAAAAGGCTTGCAATTCCAGGCTCGGCTTCAACAGTTGCCTTGAGTGTTATAGAATACAACCCCGAAAGTAAAGAGCGTCCGCCCCACACCCATGTCAATGAGCAGATTACAATAATCCTTGAGGGCGACGGAAATTTCATAATTGACGGTGTCAAATATCCGGTTAAGCCAGGATGGTTTGCTGTAATCCCCTCAAATGTACCACACTGCTTTGAGTCAGGCTCTAATACCAAGAAAATCTTAAATCTTGACATTTTTACACCTGCCAGGGATGAATTTTTCAGAAAGTGAGGTCAAATGAATGCTAAACAATTCAATAAAGCAAAAATTAAAAAATGATGAAATTGTATTTGGAACCTTTTTCAAGATATATTCACCGGCTATGATAGAGATTATTGGAAAGCTTGGTTTTGACTTTACCATTATCGACACTGAACACAATTCCCTAAACTATACGGAGGTTGAGAATTTAGTCCGTGCAGCAGACAGCGTTGGGATGTGCTCCATCATACGTACCCAGGATGATTCTGAGCCTACGATCCTACATGCTTTGGATACGGGTGCAGGAGGCATACAGGTACCTTCTCTTCACTCTGTTGATGAGGTCAAGGGTGTTATTGCAAAATCCAAGTATTTTCCTCTAGGCATGCGCGGATGGGGTAACGGGACTAGGGCAGGAGATTACGCTCTTGTAACCGCAAAGGAGTATCTGGAATATTCCAACGAAAACTCCATAATCATAATCCATATTGAAAATGTGGAAATGGTGGAGAAAATTGAAGAACTATGCCAGATTCCTTGTATTGATGTATTTTTCGTCGGACCGGGCGATTTGAGCCAATCCATGGGAAAACCTGGTCAAATCAATGATCCAGAGGTGGTTGCCAATGTAGAGAAAGTTATAACAACTGCCCGAAAATATGGAAAAAGTGTAGGAACTTATATTGCCAGCGAAGCATCAATGGAGAAGTATATAAAGCTTGGAGCAAGATACATTGTATGGAAGTCAGATATGGCGATTTATGTAGAAGCTTTGAAGTCTGCCATTCAAAATTTAACTCGGTTCAGGTAGAAACCCCCACCCTTTGCATTGACTACCTGCTGCAGACTCTGCTAAAAGGTGGACTTGCCTTTTATAAAGTACGTAAAAGGCAAGTCCATAATAGCGGAGGCAGAGAGAATATTTGAACCGGTAGTCCGAGCCGGGTTGTATTTTATTCCCGGTGTTTATGTAGACATGCTCTTGAAAGTGTAGGATAATATTAAAATCGACTGTCATATTTATATACATTTCCATTAGTTGCTACTCTATGAAGGCAAGTTGAATAAACTGATGAGATGGTGGGTGTTGCAAAAAAATTATCCGGATTAGCGGCAGTTAAGACACTGGAAGAATCTATGAACATGTAATGTATTATAATTGATAATCAACGTAGAAATGGAGGATATAAATGAAAAAGCCTTTAACGAAAACTATCAAGTATAGTTATGGTATTGCTCATTTTGGATATGCTCTTGCCAATAATATAGAACTTCTCTACTTCACATTTTTTTGCACAAATATAGCTAAATTTTCATTAGGGACAGTTGCATTAATTGGGAGTATAAGTGCAATTGCCAATATTGCACTGACCCCGTTTTATGGAGCAATTATTGTGAAATCCAAACCCATGAGATGGGGCCGCTTCAGAAGCTGGATGGTTATAATGCCGCCTCTTGCAGCCATTTTTTTCGCTTTAGAATTCAGCAGAATAAGTTCATCGCAACTCATTTCCGCAATTATAGTAATCATCGGCACAGTAATGTTCGATCAGGTATACAGCCTTGCAAGTGTTGCACATGATTCACTGGCTAACTATATCTCAAACAATGCTGAAGAGCGTGCATATATTTCAACCAGGCGAGGCGTATATATGTCGATTGCGGGAATATTCAATTCTTATTTGGGCGCCCCGTTGGCAGCTCTTTTTGCAGTATGGGTGGGAGCAACATATGGTTATACATTGCTGGCGTTCACACTCTGTGTATTGATGACGCTAGCTTACTGGTTTACTGTAGGAATAACACGAGGATATGAGCCGGCAGGCGGTGATATGTCAGATTCCGAACAAGAAGCAATAGAAGAAGAAAAAAAAATTACTTTGCGTGAAATGTTTACTGCAGCAATGAAAAACAAAAACATACTGGCAATTATAGTGGCGGACTGCCTTCGCTATTTGAGCTACAATATCCTGATAGCTTCTGCAATATATTACTTTACTTATATAGCTCAAGACGCATCTCTGCAAATTTATTATTTATTATTCGGCGGCATCGTACAGTTGTTTGGATCATATTTAAGTACTGGTATCGCCAAAAGATTTTCTGCAAGAACATCACTAATAGTTGCAATGATCGCAGTAGGATGTTTGGAAATTCTATGCAGATACTTGGGCTTTAATCTACCGGTCGCTTTCGCAGTTCTGATTATATACCGTTTATGCCATGGTTGCGCAATATCCTTAATTCCTGCGCTTATTGCCGATTGCGCTGAATATGAAAAATGGAAAAACAACTCTCCTGTTCCTTTTACCATAGGGATTATCGGCATTGCGCCAAAGATAGCTTCACTGCTTCGCTCATGGATTATACCGGCTGTTTTAGCTATTGTAGGCTTTAATGCAAAGATTTCTCCGGCAGCAGCCTCACATACTTTTAAAATAGGCGTGCTCAATATGTTTATGCTTATACCGGGATGCATGAGTATAGTATCAGGCTTGATATTATTATTTTTCTACAAACTCACGAAAGAAAAGCTTGATGAAATATCCCCAAATAATCCAGACTTTCAAGCAAAGACTTGGTTTGATACTTAACCATTAAATCAGGTAATGTAACATTGACTCTAAGTAAATTATTCATTTAGTATAAAAAGTCTTAATTATAATTTACAATATCATTAAGCAATTTAACATGTAGTTATTTTATTGTTAACACTTATGCAGTATAATGGTAATGTAGGAGATACATAAATACTTTCCCCTTCCCCTCTTATTGTGTAACTACGAGCTCTGCGCTAAATTTTTTAATAGAGGCAGACCTAAGTTTTCATTAGTCTTTCTTTTTATTACATTCACTATAATATATATGAGAGGTTATTATGAATAGAGACAACATAAGAATTGCCCTGATCGCACATGACAACAAGAAGATTGATTTGTTGGAATGGGCAAAATATAATAAAGATACACTTTCCAAGCATGAATTGTTTGCGACCGGTACAACAGGCCGGATTCTCTCAACAGAGCTTTCACTTGATATACACCGGTTTGAAAGTGGCCCTATGGGTGGAGACCTGCAGATTGGTGCAAAAATAGTTGAAGGAGAAATCAACTTTGTTATATTCTTCTGGGATCCAATGGAACCACAACCGCATGACGTCGATGTGAAAGCTTTACTAAGGATCGCAGCTTTATATAATATACCGATCGCATGCAACCGCGCGACAGCGGATTTCCTTATTTCATCATCCCTGATGCCAAAAGAATATGATATAGCACTCAACCAATAAGGACAATCAGCTCTATGAATATCACTTTCCGTATTATAACGTAAGCAAGCAAAATAATGATAAGCAGAAGGAACCGTCCTTCTGCTTTAAATGCTTTAAATATCTATTTGTTAACTCCTTTATACAGGAACTCAACTTCTCCGCCAAGCATATTGCAGTACTCCATTAGCTGCAGAGTACGTTTGCGTATCCTTTCCTTTTCCGCCATTACAAGCTGAACCCTTCCTTGAGATCCTAGCCCCAGATTCTCCCATGTCTCTAAAACAAACGCTGATTCGTTAGTATGGAACTGTAACCAGACTTTCTGAGCCTCAAGCAGCTTTTTCTGTTCCGCTTCATTAAGCTCTTTAATGAGTTTATTATAAGTGTTATTCAATTCCTTATCCCATAATTCTTTATACCTGCTCTCCAATTCGACCCAACCTTGAGTGCTGAATTCAGGTGATTTCTGAAAGTTGGCTGATTCAGTATTATAATCCCTATCAATTTTATTGTCCTTCACAAGACTGGAGAAGCCTTCATCTGCCATCTGATATTGCCCGTAATAGGAATCTACAGGCTGTTCCGTACTGTTTAGCTTCGGCTCATCCCCTGAATTGGCGCCCGTGTTGGTGCAAGCAAGCAGGGAAACGCTTAATACTAAAATTAAAACAAGTAATAATAACCTTTTCACTGATTTCCTCCTGACTATCTGTTTTTCATTTCTTTGACGTAAGCAATGTTGATTTAGTTCCATCACACAAGAGGCTTCCCAAGCATCCAAAAAATAAATAATAATCGAGCTTTGATAATGATTGATTCTAATTTCATTATATTCCATATTATTACATCAGTAAACAAAATAGAAGATAGCTTATTACCTATCTTCTATCATCAAAATCTATTATTGTATGCGTTTATCTAAATAATATCCGAAGGTATACTGGTACTCTTGCATCATACCTCAAAAAGCTTGCATATTGGTCCTATACCCTACAACCCTGACACTTTACACCTGCGCTCAGATTATTAAGCTCCAATTTTGTACATATACTCCTTGTAGCTAATTCCACCGATGCTTTTTATAGACACTGTGGAGCTGGGAAATAATGTTTCTATGATTTTTTTGCATCTTTTTACTGTAAACAGCTTTACTGTGTTTATTTGAATTGAAAGAAGCCTTTCATTTTCATCAACGTGAAGTATTAATGCATTAATACTCAAGTAATCAAAACATTCAAGCAGTTCTCTTAGCTGGTATTGCTTAACGACACTAGAAAATATGACATCAATCTTTGAATTCCTGCTGTTGAGTATAATATCTGTTTTCTGTTGTACTAAACTAAACATAATATATCTCCTTCCAACCAAATACTTTATTATTCCATATGATAATAATACACCAACATTGTTAAATACATTTTAACCTGAGGTAAAGTATCGGTTAAAGCAGTTTTTGTCTAAACATTAGGTATTCAGTCAATGAGCAGCATAGGGGTATAACTAATGTAATATATTATTGCCATACTATTAATATGACAGGTGAAAGGAGTTTGTTGTATTTGGGCAAAATATTTATGTATCCCACTGAAAACAAGTTTGGAATTGATGAATTTCGTAGGTTAAAGAAGGTATTGGCTCATAGACCGGATACCTCAATAAGGTTAATAACCAAAGACAATTATAAATATTTCCTCTTTGAATTCCAACCTGATGTTGACGAATATCTCCAGGAACATAACAAATACTCTCATCTATTAAAATCACATAACGTTGAAGTATATGAACTTTCACAGTATGTTCATCGCAATAGCGATTTGCTTAATCGTCTCCCCAACCTTGCATATATGCACGACATAGCAGTTGCTAGCAAGCATGGCGCTATACTGTCCAAGATGTCTTCGGGAGGACGACAGCACGAAGAGCTTGTTGTGAGGGAAGCTTTTCAAAACATGGGAATGCCTATCCTTTATGAGTTTAGTGAAGGAGACCAATTTGAAAGTTTTCTTATATTATCTTCTCAAACTATTTTTATAGCAAATACCGAACGTCATAGTGCAAACTCTATTAAAAAATTTATTCAATTTATGCTTGGGTATTATGAGGAAATAATATATGTTGAGGTGCCGCAGGAACGAAGATTCATGCATGCCGATATGTTCTGCAGCAGAATGACTCAAAATCTTATAATAGCGTACCTGCCTGCCTTTCTGAAAAGCTGGCATATAACCCATAAAGGCCAAGAAGAGATAGATTTTAAGCAATTTATGAAAAGCAGGATGATAGATATCATTTCAATTTCTGATGATGAGCAGCGGAAATGGGGTTGCTCATTTGTCGCTCTTGAACCTGGGGTTATTATTAATTATGATATATCACTCAACCAACAAACTATAAATACTCTTGAACATGAGGGTATCAAGTTCATTCATTTTCATCCGGAAGCGCTCCTGGCAGGCGGTGGAAGCTTGAGGTGCCTTACATTTAAGATGTGGAGAGAGTAGTACTTTTATCGTCAAGTCCTCACCATAGCCAACGTATATGAATTCATATCTCTAATAAAAATGTTATCCAAGCCAAGAATCTTCAATATATTGCCCACATGTTGAAGTGTTGGACGTATTGTTCCCTGGTATCCCGGTATATCTGCCGGAAGTGGCTGGTTCGCCAAAAGGTAAAGTGATGTGTCGTAAAACAGCACATCACTTATAAACATTTCCGATTTCTTTTGCCAGTTACTATTATCCCCATAGCCACAACTGTACAAAGGTATCAAATCTACAAGGCGGTTAGCCTTATTTATGGATATAGTTTACTGTAATCTACAAATGTAATATGCAACGGAACTAATTACACTTCGAATACCCACAATTCCTGCAGATCACACAGCCACCTTCGTGCTGTATTGTGTTGCCGCACTCGGGGCAGTTCTTCATGTTATTGTCGGAGTTTTGGAAAGCATTATATTCTATTTTGCTGTCTTCCACTGTGGCAGCATGGCATGGGGTTGCACAGAGGGAACAGTTTCCTATGCAGCTGCTTCTCTCCTCAATTTCAACTGCAAGCTCATCCATTGTTTTTATATCCTTATGCTCCATATTGAATTTCATATATTTTTCTAGGGCTCTTCCTATTGCATCCGGACAGGACAGCACCTTAAGATCCTTCTGTCTCAATGTAGAGTGACATCTTATACCTCTAAGCTGCTCTATTATCTCATTTATATCCACCCCCGCTCTCAGGGCTATTGAGATAAGGCGGCTGGTTGCTTCGGACTGACTTGGGCAGCCCCCTGCTCTTCCGAGGTTTGTAAATACCTCGCATATACCATTCTCATCGGAGTTCACAGTTATATAAAGATTCCCGCAGCCTATTTTGACCTTTTCGGTAATTCCTATCGTCACTTCCGGTCTGGTTCTTGGCATAAGAGTCTCGGAAGCTGGAGCAGTCACTGCCGCTTCTTCCTTTTTATCCTTATTGACCGAGCCGATATTCAAGACTTGGGATTCACGGCTGCCGTCCCTGTATATTGTTACACCCTTGCAGCCCATTTTGTAAGCCATCATATAGACCTCGCTTACATCTTCCTTGGTGGCTGAGTTGGAAA
>LOES01000100.1 GCA_001515955.1 Clostridia bacterium BRH_c25
GATAAGAAGATGCGGCATTTTTGCCAGATCCGCCACTATATTCGCACCGGCTACATCCTTTCCTATTGAAAAGGATATCTTTGATTTCTGATTCTTAAACTCCTCAGATTCCAGCACCTCTCGGAGAAGAACGCTGGATACGTCTTTATTGGGTACTTCGATTCCTATTGCCGCTTTACCGGGAATCGGTGCTTCTATCCTGATGCCCGGTGACGCAAGGCTAAGGGATATATCATCTGCAAGACTCAATATCTTGCTTACCTTTACCCCGGGACTCAACTGCAGCTCATATCTTGTAATGGTGGGTCCCACAGAAACCTGGGCAATATTGGCACTGACTCCAAAGTTTTTGAGAGTATCCTCCAGTATTTTCACATTGTTCATTACTTCTTTTTTCCCGTTGCCGGTCTTGTTCTCCAAAGGCAATGTGAGAAGATTCAGCCCGGGAAGCTTGTAATTTGCATAGTGTTTGTTGCTCACAGGGACTATTTTCGTTTCCGCATCAGGCTTAGCTGCCGGATTCTCTTTGCCGGACTTGCTTTTATGCTCTCTGGCTTCTGAGTTATCCTTCACTCTTTCCGCAGCCTCATTTTCTTCCTTGTTTTTAAAGCTCTTGTCAAAATGTTTTGTGAAATCAAGAATTTTGATTTTCTTATCTATATTCCTTATACGCTCTTCATCATCAGCCTCATGCAATCCAGGCTCCTCCTGCTTCTTTGCCGCTGTTTTCCTTTGCAGTTCCTTGGTAATTGCAGCCTCCCTGTCCTTGTTCCTTATATGTGCGTATAAGTTCACTACTGAGTTTTTCAGGTACTCAAGAATATGTACAAATGATATCTCCGTAAACATCAGAGTAGATATAATATATAGTGCCGCTATGATAGTAATGGTCCCTACCATTCCGAAGAGCATTACAAAAGCATAGCCGAAGAAGCCTCCTACAGCCCCTCCTCCTGTATTCAGAGAGCCTAAGGTATAGTAATATTTTACTGCGTCAAGCCAACTGGCATCAGCCCCTTCAATCTCTGTGTAATTTGCCATAAACAGTGCTATCAGTGTAGCTAACAAGAACATACAGAATGAATAAAATTTAAGGTTAATCTGCATTTCACTCTTTCTGTACACCATAGCAAGCCCAAGTACAATCAACAGCACAGGTACTATATAAGCACCAAGTCCAAATACTCCAAGAATAAGAATTCTGATTTGTTCTCCTACTATACCGGAGTTTTTGCTAAAAAGACTTATATATATGTATATACTGGACAATATCAAGGATACTCCTGCTATTTCATACTTTATATTGTTTTGAATACTTTTCTTCGACAAAATATCACCTCATAAATACAATTTCAAAACAAATTAAATAAGTAAGCATTTGCGCGAAATTTTAGATGAAAAATGTTTTTCGCGAAATGCACTGGTTTTGACTCTATTGTTATTATAGCTTTATTTGGCAATGGTTGCAACTAAGCAGAGGTCATTTTTGCACTCAGCCTGTACTATAGCCGCACGTAATAGAAAAACTGCTCCACACAGCATATGCAGGAAGCAGCCTTAACCTGTTCATTGTTTTTCTGATTCTTGCTTTACTTCTTTTATCAGGTCCTGCAGCTTTGAAATAGCTTGATGAAGTCCCCCTATTTCATTAATGAGACCGAATTTTACTGCTTCAGGACCTACCAGTACCGTTCCAACATCATTGGCAAGCTCACTGGTTGAAAACATCAGTCTTTTTACGGTTTCCAGATCGACCTGGCTGTGTCCCACTATGAATCTGATTATACGCTCCTGCATTTTGTTAAAATACTCGAAGGTCTGCGGTACACCTATAATTAAACCGTTCATCCTTATCGGATGTATTGTCATTGTTGCAGTGGATGCTATGAAGGAATGAGTCGCTGATACCGCCAAGGGTACTCCTATGCTGTGGCCCCCGCCAAGCACAAGTGATACCGACGGTTTATGCATGCTTCCTATCAGCTCTGACAATGCAAGGCCTGCCTCAACATCACCACCTACAGTATTAAGTATAAGAAGTAATCCATCCATGTCCGGGTTTTCTTCTACTGCAACAATCTGAGGTATAATATGCTCATATTTTGTTGATTTGTTTTGTGGTGGCAGCAGAACATGTCCTTCAATCTGGCCTATAATGGTTATACAATGTATGTTGCTCCTGAATTGAGGGATTCTTGCCTCACCCAGCTCTTTTATATTCTCTGCGGAATTGTCCTTGCTTTCTTTGCTATTATCTGTTTCTTCAGCCCCTTTATCTTCATCAGATCTAAATTCGTACATATCTGTCAAGAAAATCACACTCCCGAATTTTATTTATCAATCGGTATCTATATGTTTTGCAATAAACATTCTACATTGAAATTCAAATATTGCAAAATCATATTCCTTGATTTCATAGGTTGCATAATTCTTCTTTGAACCCTCTTTAGTGCAACCTACATATTTGAAGCATATTATAACTAATATTTTTACCTTAAAAAAAATCGGTATGCAAAAAAAGAGCAAATCCCAATGATTTGCTCAATAAAGCTATATATCAAAAAAATTAACTTACTCTTTTCTTATTGCTTCCAATGCGCTTAGATTCATTGCCCTCCGGGCAGGGTAAAATCCGGAGACAAGTCCGATAACAGTTGTAAACAGCATTGCACTAGCCGCAAGCCAGAATGGTATTATTGAAGTTTTGACCCCGTCTCCTCCCGGACTGAAAAAGCCCATCAATGCAAAGCCTGCCGTATTCAAACCGTAGGATACGCTATAGCTTAGCAATAGTCCTGCTATACCTCCCAAGAGCCCGATCATAGCCGCTTCAAAAAGAAACAGTTTTTTGATATCCCTCAAGGAAGAGCCAATCACCTTCATAATGCCGATTTCTCTGGTGCGCTCATATATTGACATTACCATGGTATTTGTAATGCCTATGGATGCAACCAGCAGAGATACCGCACCTATTGCACCCAATACAATTCTTATACTGGATGAGGTTTTTTGCATTGATTCAAGTATGTCTGTCA
Source organism: Clostridia bacterium BRH_c25 (assembly GCA_001515955.1). The sequence continues at coordinate 3,036 of LOES01000100.1, forward strand.
GGCTGTCGGCATAAAAACCCATTTCCTTTATCTGATTTTGTATGTTCTGCACATTTTTAATGTCTTTCACCTTAACTATTATTCTTGAATAACCTTTTATATTTCTATAATCTGAAGAATTGTCACTCTGACTCTTTCCTCTGTTGAAATCCTTTACCATTTTTTTTAGCTGATTAATATCAATAAATACATTGTTGTAATATTCATAGCTACCTTCCTCAAGTACCCCAACCCCTTTGATGTTATATGTCTTGGGCTTTTGCTGAACGGTGTCTCCGCTGCGAATATAATCATCACCATATGACATATCAAGGGAAAGGGTGATTCTGTCACTTAAGAGGTCTACCTTCGGTCTGTTGCTGCGCCGTCCGTATCTATAAGAAGCTTTGGGATTGTAGAGATTATCATTTACTCCAAAGCCAAATACTACATTTGTCTTATCATCACTGTTAAGAAGCCTTCCTTCAGATACCTTCAGGCCTAATCTATCCATGTATTTGAGATCTATCCCTTGGAGTTCAACATAACCTATATATTTACCCAGCTTGATTTTACCCTGAGTCTCAATGAAGGGTATTACTGCTTCAACGCCGCTTATTCTTGAAAAATCAGCAACTGCTGCTTCATCCAGATCACGCTTTTTTGTTGAACTTCCCCTGCTGTCCTCTTCTTCGCTAATATAGTATCTCCCTGTTTCAGGTGACCTTATGTTAATCGTATTGAGGCTTCCCATTCTTGATATTTCCTGTTTAAAGCCTTCGCTCATGCCTATACCTATGGAAATCATTATAACAATTGATGCGGTGCCTATTACAACGCCCATTACAGTAAGCATAGTTCTGGTCTTTCTTCTAAGAAGGTTCTTAAAAGTCATTCTTATAATATCGATGCTATTCATCCAGATCCATGTCCTTCCTTCTCTTATTTTTGATCAACTTTCTGGATGTGAAAACTCCTGCAGCAATTACCGCAATACCTATCCAAAAATATTTATTCTTGATGGTATTGTTCATTATTTTATCCTTTGTGCTTACAGGTTCCGGCAGCATTTCTCCCGGCATCTCCATCGGCGGCATTTCTACAACATTTACTGTAAATTCCCTTTCATATTTGAATTCTTCACCGGAAGGATCTTCAAAGCTGAATACTACTTTTCCGTTGGCAGAGCCAGGCTTCGTTGGTGTGAGCATTGCTTCATAGTAGTCACTGGAGCCTGATTCAAAATTACCAATGAAAGCTTCGCCGTTTTCCAACTGGAAATCACCTTCAATTTTTATCATCAGATTTGTAAGCTTTGTTTTTCCTTTGTTGTAATACTGCAGACTGATTGGAGAGGGCTGACCGATATAAACCTCAGGTGGAAGGCTTATTTCGGATGCATCAAGCTTGGACTGCTGAATTACAGGAATTCCTATCAGCTCTGCAGCTTTGTATTCTGTTCCCTCATCATCCTGATATTCGATATTTGCAGTAATATTATAGTATTTTGGTTGTGCATCAGGGATGGTGTACATTGTAATGCTTCTCGCGGCATTTCCCTTTGGTTTTATTGAGTCAACAAAAAAAGTATTACTGCTTCCAACAGGGGTGAATACGACATTACCCTCTTTGTCCGAATCAATGCCTGTAAGATATATCTTTACGTTCTTTACTTCCTTTGTCATGCTGGTATTCATGAAGGTAAGATCCATGTTGAATTCTTCACCGGCCCTGACGAGCTTCGGTTCAAGGTTATAGTTGCTTATTATGATCTTGGGAGTAATCTTACTGTTTCCACCGTTTACATATATACCTGCGTACTGTGCTACCGAATGCTTGGAGCCTTCTTTTTCCGCATCCTCATATTCAAGATTAAGCAGTATATTATAATTCTGAGTTTTTGCTTCACTATTGGCATAAAGTATGTATTCAAGCTTTTTCTGTTCCCCTGCCGCAAGGTTTTCAATGATTCTGACATCCGGGGATTTCGATATTATACCCTCATCACCCTTCACAGTTACCTTGACATTTCTTGCAGCTGTTTTACCTTCATTATATACATCAAAGCTTAACATGAAATTCTCGTTTGTTTTTACTTCCTGCGGCATGACAACTATGTTATTCAGTGAAACATTAGAGCTCTTAGCCTCCCCCTGTACATTTACAAAAAAGCTCGCATTATTGGTGTAACTATTTTTCCGCTGGTCCTTGTAGTCCATTTTTATGGACAATCCGTAATTCCCGCTTCCCATAGAGTCAGCTGCTAAAAGACTTAGAATTATATTCTTCTTATCATTGCCTTCTATCTTGTCGAAATACCAGCTGTCAACACCGCTGGAGAGGGTAAATTCCTCTTTTTTCAGTCCTTCAACAGAAAGCCTGATCCCTTCCGCATCCAGATCCCCCACATTGGACACGTCAATGCTTACCTGGAATTTAGCGCCGGCTTTTACAGGGTTGGCACTGTATTTGATGTCTCCCAGCATAAGCACAGGTTCGGTCTTGTTACCCGTGACCTTTACATATATCTTTTCATTGCTTGTGAAACTGTTGTTCCTGCTATTGTCATATTTGAACTCCACATTCATTACATAGGTTTTTTCTTCTGCATAGGGCTTTACCTTCAGATCGAATATCACACCCTCACTCTTTCCTGCATTCAGGGAGCTTATGGATTTGGAAAGGCTGAGGCTGTTCATGTCGAAGGGACTGCTGTCTGAATCCTCCGGAGTAAGTTTGATGATTATGTTCCTTGCAGTGTACTTGCTCTCATTTGTTATGGTAAGGGATATCTTCATCGCATCTCCGGATGCTGCTTCAGGTATGGAAGTGCCTGCTATCAAGAGCTTGGGTTCATTGCTGTAGCTGCCGGAGGAAGAGGAGCTGCTTTCATCTATCTCGCTTATAGTTATATTGGCGTATGTTGCAGCTACGGCTGTTCCATCCTTTGTGTAGCTTATCCTTATCGGAACGTTATTGCTTCCTCCCTCGTATTGAAGATTGATTGAATATTCATCACCGAATTTGGCATTGGAGACACTTGACTGGCCGCCTAATACCGTGAAGTTGCTATTAGTTTGTATATCGAATATTATATTGCTAAATTTACTGTCGTCACTTACATCACTTATGTTTTCAAGTATAATAGTCAGTGTAAAAATATCACCTCTATTTATGCTTGATGCAGTAGTTCTGTAGTGTACTTCTATATCGTCCTGCAAGCCCAGTGCAGATATATTCAAGATGGGTATACCTGTAAATGCTAATAGTGCTGCTAAAATAATAATAAATAGTCTTCTCTTCATTTTAAATATTTTCCCGCCTTTCAATCTTCTCAACATTTCCATCCTTGATATGTATTATTCTATCGGCATATTTGGCTATTTCCAAGTCATGAGTGACAATTACAAGGGTCTGCTTATACTCTTCAGCCATACCTGTAATCAAGCCCATTATTTCACTGGTCGTCTTTGTATCCAGATTGCCCGTAGGCTCGTCGGCAAACACAATCTCAGGATTGGAAATAAAAGCTCTTGCTATACTGACCCGCTGCTGCTGCCCTCCGCTCATTTGAGACGGTCTGTGATTCATCCGGTTTTCCAGACCAACAGCCTTTAGCATATTCCTGGCTTTTTTCTCTCTGATGTTCTTTGGTATCCCCTTGAATATAAGCGGCAATGTCACGTTTTCCAGAGCAGTAAAATACTCAAGCAGATTATAGGACTGAAAAACAAAGCCAATATATTTTTGCCTTAGCTTTGCCAGCTGTCTTTCGTTCAATTTTTCAAGGTTGTATTTTTTTATTTTTACTTCTCCCTTTGTCGGCTTTTCAAGCCCTGCCATCAGGTTCAGCAGAGTAGATTTGCCTGAACCGGAAGTACCCAGCAGGCAGCATATCTCACTTTTTTCTATTTCGAAGTTTATTTTGTCAAGAGCAACAACCTTTTCATCTCCCATTCTGTATATTTTTCTGACATTTAAAAGCTCAATGATTTTCTCCATTTCACCCACTCTTCCATAAATAATTCATATGCTTGTCCTAGATATTTTAGGACATTAATATAATAACATATTTTGTCAATTATTCAAAATCAAAAAGGAATTCCAGGAAAAGCATTGCGCCAATCCGGGAATCCCTTTATATTATTAATTCATCCTGCCAGCATTTGATCTTTTCAGACTATGAATTTCATTGGTTGGCTTTTCCGAGCTCAAATTCCTGATGAAGTGCATTGACGGCTTCATTGGTTCTTGCGCTTTCTATCAGGCAGGAAATAGTAGTATGAGAGTCTGAAGTCTGAAGTACCTGGATGTCTTGCTTTGCCAAAGCACTAATAGCTTTTGCCATTACACCGGGAACGCCTCTCATTTTATTTCCTATTATTGTTACCTTGCTGCAATCAGCCTTCAGCTCATAGTTATAGCCGTAGACTTTTAGGGCTTTCTTCAGCTTCTCAGCATCGTCATTTTCTATTATGAACACCTTAAAATCGGGATTGACATTGATCATATCTATGCTTATTCCTTCAGCGGCTATGCATTTGAAAAGCTGATTATCATTCTCAAACTCTCCTGCTGAGCCGTCAAAGAGTATTCTTACTCTTACTCTGCCGCTTATATGAGCTATTGCTGTCAGGAGTTTGTCGCGCTTATCATATTTGTATCTTCTATTCTTGTCACAATTTGTTATAAGTGTACCTGCCGAGTTGGTCATGGTATTCTTTATGAGGAGAGGTATATTGCTTCGCATAGCAACTTCTACAGCTCTGGGATGGATTACCTTGGCTCCATACTCTGCCATTTGAAAAACTTCATTGTAATATATGGTATCCATAACCATTGCATCAGGTACAATTCTGGGATCGGCCGTCATAACACCTTCAACATCAGTGTATATTTCCACAGCCTCAGCATTCAAGGCTTCCCCCATTATTGCACCGGTGACGTCACTGCCGCCCCTGCCGAGAGTTGTTATTTCACCTTTTTCAGATTTTCCCTGAAAGCCTGCAACTACCGGTATGACATTCTTCTCTACACAGTCATATATGGATTGGGGATCCACTCTCAAAACTTCTGCATCACCAAAGCTCTCATCAGTGATTATCCCTGCCTGGCCTCCGGTAAGCACAATACTGTCATAGCCTCTCTTTTTTATTGTGTTTGACAGTATGACACAGGATATGATTTCTCCGCAGGACATAAGCATATCCATTTCTCTTGGATTGCTTTTTACTCCCACTGAATCTGCGAGGTTTATCAAGGTGTCTGTGGCATAAGGGTCTCCACTTCTTCCGATAGCAGAAACAACTACTACAGGGGAAAAACCGTTATTGACTGCTTTTTCTATCTTATCTACAACCATCTCTCTGCTCTCTTTGGTAGCAACGGAAGTTCCACCAAACTTCTGTACAAGTAATTTCATATATATCCTCCCAAACTGTTTCAGCTATCAAGTGCCTCGTAAAGTGATTTTCTTCCAGGGTATGCGAGGCACAAATTAATATTGAACGCACAAAAGTATTCCCCTTGGGTATAGTGCGAATTCAATAACAATCAAGGAAACATTTACGCGAAATTTGAATAAAGAATGTAAAATGTATTTCGCGAAATGCATTGGAAGTGCATTATTAACACTATGAAAGACAAGAAATTTGTTGTGTTAATAAGCACTAGAATGCTCAATTATAACGGGCTGGTACTGTCTGCCTTCCATTGCCATTTCCACAGTAGACACCAGAAGCTCCATTTTGGCAACAAGAGAATTTCTCTTTGCAGTTGGATTATCCTGTCCAAAGGGAATAAAATAGAAGTTTTTGGAATTCAGAAGTACCGCCAGATTCTTCGCACTTAACCCGAGTCCATCATTGGTAGAGATTCCTATTACTACGGGCCTCCCACCCCTCAATTGAGCTTTTGCCGCCATGAGTACAGGTGTATCGGTAATTCCATTGGCCAGTTTTGCCAAAGTATTGCCTGTAGGCAATATTTGCCATACAAATATAAAGATGCGAGATACGAGATTCGAGATGCGAGGAAAGCTGGGATATTCCTTATAGGTACAGGTACGGGTAACACGGATCACACGGATTTTACACGGAATTCCTACGGAATTACACGGTTATTTTTATTATTTCGATATTGCTACTTTAGTGAGTATAAATACTCTCTGCATTATCAAATACCGATTCATTCCTTTATATTATTTTCCTAACCGTGTGTTCCGTGGGTTTCCGTGTTTTTCCGAAGGAAAACCGTGTTACCCGTTCTCTTCTGTGGCCAGTTCGCTTAGCTTCCTGAGTACGATGGATATTGATTCGGCCAGATTTCCGAGCTGAACACTATCTGGAATTTCCATGCTGTAGACAATTTTGTTCCTGGTTTCCTCAAGATATTTTATATCCTCAAGGAGCAGTTCATCATCAGTTATGGCTCTTTTTACGGTATTGGCCAAGGATTCTCTGTGAGCAATGCCGGCCTTTGAGTCAACCTTACTGCTTTTTTCCTGTTCAAAACTCTTTATTGATTTCTCCAGTAATATCCATTTACTTATAAAAAAGCTCAGCTGTTCATTTTCCTTTTTCAGCATTATCTGCTTTTGTACAGATACATAGGGATTGTTGTAGCTGGACTCATATTTTGCCTCAACAAAATGACTGTAGTAATCCGGATTCTGATTCAAAACAAGGTCTACAAAATAGTCAACAATTGTTTTGTATCCCCTGGCAGTTCTTATATTGCAGAGTGAATGCAGGTATGAACAGATTTTTCTTGGATTATCCAGCTCTATCCTCTGAAGGAATCTCAATAATATATCAACCCTGCCCATAAAATAGTCATCCAGCAGATCACAGTCTGTCTTCTCCCTTATCAGAGCAGCGAGCTCATAATGATTGTTGAACTGCTGTTCAATTGTTGCAATCCTGTGTTTAAAGGCTTTTTGAAGTCTTTCCAGTGCGATTTCCCCCGAAAGCACCAGGCCGTTCAGTTCATCCAATATAGTGAACTCTTCCTCGGAAAGTCTTCCTATCTGAGGCTTGTAGGCAAGGTCATGCTCTACTTCAGCCCATGCATGCATCAGAGCGGAGGCAATCTGTATCTCTACCTGGGCGTGTGCAAATCTTTTATTGTTTTCCTCAAGCTTATCCTCATCTATCCGCACTCTGTAGTGAACCGCATCATAACCTGTGAAACGCCTCTTGAAGGGATCATCCTGATGAAGCTTCTGTTCTGCACTGGGAAATCTCTTAACCTTTTCCGTATTGAATTCAGATTCTATAAGCTTCCCTATTTCCTCTCTGTCTCCTGGGAAGTAGATGGCTATCCTTACTCCGGAAAGATCCACTATGTCACTGTATATCTGTTCTATACTCTGATATTTCTTTGCTGCATTCCTTTTAATAAGCTTCTCTTTCAGGCTGTCAGGTTTCTTTGCACGATAGGTCACTATAGCCCTTATTCCACTTCTTTGTATTATAGTTTCGCAAATCATTGCTACCTGGTGTGCCAGCTCGTTATAAAAATCATATTCCTTTGCGTATCTTAGCAGAAAGCTGTCAATTATACTCATACAATTTCCCCTTTTTTAGTGTTCGTTAACATAACATATATTCTGTCTTCTAAAATGTTAATAATGCACTTCCTTGAATTACTTGACGAAGCACATTAGTCCTTCTATAAAAATTATACCAATTAAACAGTTGTCGCACAACATACGTAAAGTGCCAAAATATTCTCAGCACTTTTTTCAATTTTAGGCGGACACGCCTATTATTACTCATCAGCTAATATAATTATATGATTATAGAAATTCAAGGTGAGTATATGGAAATGCATAAGAATTTAAAAGCTGCCCTGTATATAAGAGTCAGCACGGAAGAGCAGGCTCAAGACGGTCAATCTGCCTCTGCGCAGGTGGAAACCCTTAAGCAATATTGCTGTGCTTATGGTATAGAAGTATTTGACATATATATGGATTTAGGCCTTTCCGGTAAAAAGCTAAAGGATAGGAAAGAGCTTGAGCGGTTGATGGAAGCTTGCATCAGAAGACAGTTCGATATGGTGCTTGTCTGGAAAATATCAAGACTCTCCAGGAGCCTCAAAGACTTGCTGTATCTTATAGATGTTTTTGAAAGGAATAATGTCCACTTTGCAAGCTGCTCGGAAATGTTCGACACCTCTACTCCCGTAGGGAGGATGACTCTCCAGTTGTTAGGATCTATAGCAGAGTTCGAAAGAAACACTATTGTGGAAAATGTAAAACTTGGACTCAAGGAGTTTGCAAGAAAAGGAGGAAAGGCATCTGCAGTGCTCGGATATGATAATGTAGATAAAAAACTTGTAATAAATGAAACTGAGGCCGGTTTAGTCAGGCTTATTTTCAATCTGTATACTGAAAATGCCATGAATTTTACAGCCATTGCACGTTACCTGAACAGTCTGGGCTACAAAACCAAGAGGGGAAGCGAGTTTAGATGCAGCAACATCTCTTATATTATTCACAATCCTGTATATATTGGCCTTAACAGGCACAGTATGAATACGGAAAGGGAATACAGCATCCGGGGCATGCATCCTTCAATTATTGATTCCGGACAATGGTGCAAAGCACAGAGCTTAAGCTCAGAAAACGAGAAAAGGACGGTCAGTAAAAATAGCAATACAGAGTCATTAACTTTACCGGTTATTTGTATGAGGTGCAATTCGCAAATGAGAGTATTCTATACTTATTCGAAAGGTAAAAGGTATAAATATCTACGGTGCTGCAGCTGTTCCAACTATGTAAATGTTGAAAGGCTTATGAAAGTTGTTTCCCGGGCAATTATTGCACTTGTTGATGACAAGTCTGCACAGGAGCCGGCTTACAGGCTGATCTGCCAGGATACTATGTCTATTAAGTCCGGTGGCACGGAGATAACTGCAATAGAAGCAGAAATAAACCTCCTGCAAAAAAGCAAGGCCCGCTATCTAAGTCTTTTTGAGGGTTATAAGATCTCTGATACCAAAGCTTTTATTGATAGAATTGCAGAAATAGAACTTCAGATAAAAAAGCTTGAGCAAAAGAAGCTTGAATTAAACAGGGCTGCTTTTGCTTCCAATACAACAGCAGATTACAAAGAATACTTTTGTGGGCTTAAGGATAGGCTTTCCGCAATGGAGCCTGAAGCACTTTCTCAGACGGTCTGCCTTATCAGAAGCATTGAAGCCTTCAGAGATGAAATAAAGATAGTTTTGTATTTATAAAGCCTTCCCTGTACAGGGCGCTATTACTAAGATGTCCATAAGCTTCTTTGGCCCTATCGGCTCAGCATCAGCTATAGTCCTTATTGCATCATGCCCCGTTATTTCCTCAAATCTCCTTACCCAGTCTTCTGCTTTTCCGAACCTTGTGTCAATGGAAGCAGCATTTGTAGAAAATATCGGGTATACATTGGCCTTTTGCTGAACAAGCTTTTCCGCTTCAGGTACTAATTTGTCAAAGGTGCAAAATGATCCGGTCACTGCCAATCCAATATTGTAGCCTTCCAGTTTCATATTACACTCCTTTCTGCTAACTATCGCATAGAATTTTCTTTATAGTATCGTATATATAAGCCGCCGCTGACCTGCATGCAATTTTCCCCGGAATTCCAAGAGCGTGAATAGTTTTTATACCTTTTTCCGCCGCATAAGCATAATCAATTCCTCCAGGGTTTGACGCCAGGTCCAGTACCAATGCATCTTCCTTGATCAAATCAAGCAGCCTGCAATCCAGCATCATTGCAGGAGCTGTATTCACTATTACATCCATTTTCCCCAAATACATCGGAAGCTCTTCTATTGGCACAGCCTTCATACCCCTTGTATTTATCCAGGTAAGGTCGGAGTCCTTTCTCGCCTCCACGTATACCTCCGACTTTAAAGCCTTTAAATACCCGGAAAGCAGTTTGCCTATTCTCCCATAACCAAGTACGAGAATCTTACTTCCGAACACTGTCTCTCTCGTCTCGGTGATTATGATGGACAGAGCACCTTCAACCGTTGGGATGGTGTTCAGTATCTGATAGCCTTCATCGTTAAAGTAGTCCGTATATTCTACTCCGTATTTTTCTGCAAGCTCCTTTGAATAATTGTTTATTGCACCTAGCAAAAGTTTCTTCCCTGTACCGAGTTTTTTAAACAATTCTTCGATTTCAATATCAACGCTTGAATACTTTGTATTGATTTTGTTCATGTCCTTGGAAAACGGTATTGGACAGACTAATATGTCGGAATTCTTCAGTGCATCATCAAGAGATAAATAATTTTTTACGTTTCTTATCTCCACGTTATCCATTCCGAAAGTAGAGATATTTTTCCCGTTTCTCTCAAATATTGCTGCAAGTTCAACAAGCCTGTCGTCACCGCCTACAATAAGGTATCTTGAGCTTTTCATATTAAATTCCTCCATTATTAAAGACTAGTATATAATATGTCATTTTTACTTTACTGGTGATTATTCAACGCCTGTACAGGTTTAACCTTTTTCAGCAATATTAAAGAGCTATAAGCATTGCTTGCAGCTCTTTGCATTTTGAATTTCAATGTAGATTGTTTATTGCAAAACATATAGTTCACTTTAAAATATCAGCAAAATCTATTATTATCATGTCATTGCCAATCTTTTTAATTCTTTCCCATGGAATCTCTATATATCTCCTATCAATGAAAAAAGATAGGGAACCTTTATTCTCAGGAACTATAAGGGACTTTATCTTGCCGGTCTCTGCATCAAGAATCAGGTCGCAGTCGCCTAAATATCCCAGCTTCTCGCAGTCCGGCAGCGACACGATCTCCTTTCCGCCTAATTTGCTGAATCTCATGATATCACCTCACCAATAAATAAATATAAATCTATTTTATTATATTAATGAAGTAGACAAATATTACTTTTTATTCAGCCATGGCTGGTCGAGTTCACTCGCCTGTAGATCCGAAGCCACCGGCACCTCTTTCTGTCGCTTCAAGCTTATCTGTCTCCTGGAGCTTAACATTCAGTACAGGCATGAATACTATCTGTGCTATCCTGTCTCCGGGCTTTATGGTGTAATCACTGCTGCCGTGGTTGATTACCGGACAAATTATCTCACCGGTATAATCCGAATCAATTACTCCGACGCAGTTTACAAGGGATATCCCGTGTTTGCTGGATAGTCCGCTTCTTGGAAAAACAAAGCCTCCTATACCACTATGAGGAATCTGTATAGCTATTCCGGTATTCACCTTGACTATTTCGCCGGGTTTTATGCTGATCTCTGACTTTATACATGCACTTAAGTCCATACCTGCCGATCCGGCTGTTGCATATTCCGGGGTTCTGGGCTCCACGCCACTATCACTGCTTGTCCCTATGTATTTTACTATTATCTCGTCCACTGCAATTCCTCCTCAGGTGTTTATTTAAACATACTCCTAATGTCGGTATTGTTTTCCATAGATCCGATCACTGCAGCACCCATGCTGTCCGTATCAAATATATGTCCTATTATGCTGTTCACACTGTCCATATCTACCTTGTCGATTCTCTCCAGTATTTCTGTCGGAGAATATATCCTTTCAAGCAGCAGCTCTGACTTGCCAATGGATATCATTCTTCCGCTGGTACTCTCCAAGCCCAGTATATAACTGCCTTTAAGCTGTTCCTTGGAGTCGTACAGCTCTTCCTCGGTTATTCCGGTTTTTTTGATTGCCCGTATCTCTTCCATAATAAGCTCTGCTACGCTTTTCAGGTTGTCGGGTTTGGAGCCTGCATAAATTGAAAATAATCCGCAGTCTTCAAAAGCTGATGGGTAGGAGAATACCGAATATGCAAGTCCCCTATCCTCTCTTATTTTCTGGAACAGCCTTGAGCTCATTGCTCCTCCAAAAACATTATTCAATATCAGCATCGGATAGAATGCTCTGTTTTTTATATCAACTCCATTAAAGCCCATGCAAAGATGAACCTGCTCAGTGATCTTGTTTTTAAGCTTGTATTCAGGTTCGAACCTCGGCATTATTAATTGTGTGGTGCTGCTTTTCTTGTATGAAGCTTTCTCAAAGTATCCTTTTATCTTTTTAATTACATCATTATGCTTAAAATTTCCTACAACAGAGATGACTATATTCTGGGGAATGTAATTTTCATTGAAGTAATTCACTATTCTTTCTCTATTAAGATTCTCCAAGGATTCCTCAGTTCCGAGAATAGACATTCCCAGCGGATTACCTGACCACACTGCCTGGCTGAAAAGGTCATGTACAAGATCCTCCGGAGAATCCTCGTACATATTGATTTCCTCTATGACTACGCCTCTCTCTTTATCTATTTCCTCACGGTCAAAGTTGGAGTTGAAGAACATATCTGACAATACATCAAGAGCTATGTCAAAATGCGTGTCGAGAACCTTGGCATAAAAGCAAGTACATTCCTTTGATGTAAATGCATTAAGCTGTCCTCCGATTTTGTCTACACTATTGGCAATTTCCTTCGCTGATCTTTTCTTTGTTCCCTTAAAAAGCATATGCTCGATAAAATGTGAAATCCCGTTATTTTCAAAGCTTTCATATCTTGAACCGATTTTAACCCATATACCAAGGGAAACCGAATTTACATATGGTATTTCTTCAGTTACCACTCGTACACCATTTATCAAAAGTTCTTTTTGAAACATCATTTACCTCCTGATGTATATATTAATATAAACCGTACAACTCATTATATATAAAGTACTGTTTTTTATCAATTATTTTCTAAGGCGTCACTTACTGTTGTTATTTCGTAGCCATGGTTCTTCAAGATTTCAATCATTAGCGGAAGAGCTTCTATAGTGACCTTCGTGGGGTGCATAAGTACTATTGCACCATTGTGGTGCTTTTTTTCCAACCGCTGAATTATCTTGTTGTAATCCTTGGTATTCCAGTCTATCGTATCTATGCTCCACATTATAACCTTATATCCCAAGGCTTCTGCAGAGTCAACCACAGTATCATTTACATCACCGTATGGGGGTGCGAAAAGCACCGTTTTACAGTCGGTAATTCTTTTTACTATTTCTTCTGTTTTCAAAATTTCCTGCTTGTTTGCCTCCGGAGTCAGCTTGCTGTGGTACAAATGCTTGTATCCATGATTGCCCAGCTCATGCTCGTCTTTATGTATGCTTTTTAACAGCTCCTCATTCTTCTCCGCCCATTGGCCTCCGATAAAGAAGGTTATTTCTATATCATTGTCCTTGAACAGCTTAAGCATTGAGGGCAGGTATTCCTCGCCCCAGACTACATTACAGGCGAAGGCTATTTTCTTTTCATCATCCGCCCCCTTATATATCGGTTCATAATAGTTCATTGTGTTTATGCTTATCATTCGCAGTGCAGCTATGAAAAGGAACAGAAACGCAAGCATTATAAGTATTACAAGAAGCTTTCTCTTACTGATTATTATTAACCTGGATTTCAAGACTATCCCTCCAAATTGAAATATGTGGTTATAGTAATTCATATTCAGAGAAGAAGTCCAAAATACAGGTTAATGAAATATTAATCAGCCTTTTAGTTTGAATACAATAATACCTGCAATCATAATGGCTATTCCAAGAAGCTTTGTTATATCAAACTTAATAATCGGACTGCCGAACAGTCCGAATGAATCAATAATAGTTGCTGCAATAAGTTGAGTAACCAATAGTATGGCCACGCTGTAGGTTGCACCAAGAGCATAAATTGCATTCATAACACTGAATAATATCAGTACTCCCAGCATGCCTCCTGCTAAATACAGTTTATTTACTTCTCCAATTCTTGAGTAGCTTCCATTTCCTATGGTCATCATAATAATAAATGTGAATACCCAACCAGTTCCGTGAACAAAAGTGTTTGTTTCCCAAAAACCTATCTTTTCTCCTAGTCTTGTATTGAATACTGACTGCAGACATATGAATATTCCTGCTGCAATTGAAAATAAAATTCCTTTCATGTTACAACTCCTAACTTCTATTAAAATATAACGAGGCCAAAAGATGTCCCCCACCACTATAGGTGGCTGGTACCGAATTAGCTTTACAGGCGGTGGGAATATACCCCGCCTCGTTGAAAGGCTGGTCGCAAGCAAAGCTTGCTGCTCGCCCATGCAACCCGGGGGTGTTGTAATTGCATGCGCAATTACTTCCGTTGTTATAAAAAGCTTAAATCCTTCGATTCCGGAGCTTTCACTTCGATTCTGATTCCCTCAGCTTCCAAAAATCCGGAAAACTGAGTAAAACACTTGCTTAATTCTTCCTTTAGCCTTTTACTTTGCTTTACTTCAGGCTCCCACCACCAGTTTTTTACTATCAAGGTCCTGGTGTTTTTATCCCAACCCGGCTCAAACCTTGCTATGAATCTGTCCCCATAAAGCACCGGCAGCACATAATAACCATAGCTTCGCTCAGAAGCAGGCTTATATACCTCCCAGCGGTAATCAAAGTCAAACAGCTCCAATACCAGCTTCCTGTCCCAGAGCAAATTGTCCAATGGAGCCAGAATAAAGGCATGCTTTACCGGCTGCTTGCTTTCCAGAACACTATCCAAAAGCTGTTTTTCTTCACTGTTCATATACAAAGGGTATTTTATACCCTCAACTATGAC